>DASPLZ010000406.1:0-6700 GCA_035627295.1 Phenylobacterium sp.
CGGCGCGGTCGGATTGGCGGCCACCGCGTCCGGCCCGGCCCACCACCAGACCATGTGCGCCATGGGGTAGTAGGAGAGCAGCGGCCACAGGGTGGCGAACACCAGCACCGCGGCGAACTTCATCCGCTCGGCGACGCCGCCCAGGACCAGGGCCGCGGTGATGCAGGCGAAGGTCATCTGGAAGGCGACGAAGACGATCTCGGGGATCACCACGCCGGTGGAGAAGGTGGCCACCGTCGAGGCCGGCGTCAGGTCCTTCAGGAAGAGCCGCCCGAAGCCGCCGACGAAGCTGTCGAGCCCGCCGCCGTCGGTGAAGGCCAGGCTGTAGCCCCAGAACACCCAGGCGATCATCCCGATGCAGGTGACGGTCGAGACCTGCATCAGCATGGAGAGCATGTTCTTCTGGCGAACGAGGCCGCCGTAGAAGAGCGCCAGGCCCGGGACGATCATCAGCAGCACCAGGATGGTCGAGACCAGCATCCAGCTGGTGTCGCCCTTGTCCGGGGTCGGCGCGGGCGCCTCTGCGGCCGGCGCGGCTTCCGCAGCCGCGGGAGCTTCGGCCGTCGGCGTTGCGGCGGCCACGCCAGGCGCAGGCGGCGCCTCGGCGGCGGGTGCTTCGGCGGCGGGCGCGGCGTTCGCATCCTGCGCGAGCGCGATCGAAGGCGCCGCCAGCGGGCCTCCGACCAGGGCGACGGCGAGGGCCAGGCCCGTCAGCCGTTTCCAGGCGAAGTTCATGTCAGGTGATCCCCTTGTTCTCGATTGTTCGTCAGAGCGCCGCGACGCCGGTTTCGCCGGTGCGGATCCGCACCGCGTCGGCCACGTCGACGACGAAGATCTTGCCGTCGCCGATCTTTCCGGAGCCGGCCGCCGTCTTGATCGCCTCGATCGCGCCGGGCACGGCCGCGTCGTCGACCACGGCCTCCAGCTTCACCTTCGGCACGAAGTGCACCTGGTACTCAGCGCCCCGGTAGATCTCGGTCTGGCCCTTCTGCCGGCCGTAGCCCTTGACCTCCGAGACCGTCAGGCCCTCCACGCCCGCCGCGACCAGCGCCTCGCGCACGTCGTCGAGCTTGAACGGCCGGACGATCGCCATGATGAGTTTCATCCGCCTCTTTCCGCGGGTCCGATGCGGCCCCGCGCCCCTCGTTGCTGTTCTCAGGCCGAAGGGGAGGCCCCCACGGCAGAGGCGACGCTAGGGGCGGACGGGCCGGTGGCGCCCCGCGGCCGGCTGAGGCTTGTCAAGAAAGGGGCGCGGCGCCTCATTTGGCGGCGCCGTGTCCGGCCGCCGCCCAAGAATGAGGCACGGGTTTACGGCGACGCTTAACCACGGCATGGATAGGGCGCGGTGCGTTTCGATCACGAAACCGTGAGCGTCGGAAACCCGCCCACATTCGAAGCGTAAATCGCTCGACTGGGGCTCGAATCCAACGGCTCCGTTGGGAGCAAATCCGAGGAAGATTATGAAATTCAAGAGTTTTCTGGCCGTAAGCGCCGCCTTCGCCATCGCCACGCCGGTGCTGGCCCAGACCCCGGCGCCCGCCGCCCCGGCCGCTCCCGCGCCTGCGGCGACCCCCGCGCCGGCGCCCGCGACCGGCGACGTCTTCGACACCGCCAAGAAGTCCGGCCAGTTCAACACCTTCATCAAGGCGGTCGAGGCCACCAACCTGACCGAGGTGCTGAAGAAGCAGCCCTCACTGACGGTGTTCGCGCCCACCGATGCGGCCTTCCAGGCCCTGCCGCCCGGCGAACTCGACAAGCTGATGCTGCCGGAAAACCGCGCCCAGCTGCAGAAGCTGCTGACCTATCACATCGTCAATGCGCGCGTTGACACGAGCAAGATCCGCGGCGCCCGCGGCCCGGTGCCCACCGTCGCCGGCAACGCCGTGCAGCTCGACGGCTCGGGCGAGCCGCTGAAGGTCAACGACGCCACCATCACCCGCCCGGACATGCTGGCCACCAACGGCGTGATCCATGTGGTCGACAAGGTGCTGTCGCCGCACGTGGCCGCCGCGCCGGCCCCGATGGCGGCCGCGCCGGCCCCGGCCGCCGAGAGCGAATCGGCCCCGGCTTCGACCACCGCGCCGGCGACGCCGGAGCCGAAGGCCGGGAACTGACTCAAGTCGGGGAACTAGCTGCGCAGTCCGGCCGTTTCGACGGCCGGACCCCTCGCCAACTGAAAGTGGACCCCGACCATGAAGATCTCCCATCTGCTGACCGCCACCGCCGCCGTCGCCCTCATGGGCGGCGCCGCCATGGCGCAGGACACCACCACGCCCGAGCCGGCCACCGAGGCCCCGGCCACCGAGCCGATGCCGACGCCGGAAACCGCGACCCCGTCGCCGATGGAATCGACCACCTCCACCACCGACACCCCGTCGCCGGACTCCACCGGCCCGACCGTCGGCGTGCCGGCGGCCACCCAGAGCGCGATGGACGCGGCCGCCTCGACCCCGACCACCACGCCCTCGGGCGCCCCGGTGACGGTGAACATGGTGACCAACGGCCCGGTGCCGGACACGCCCGAGAACCGCTCGAAGTACGCGCCGCTGTCGCGCGCCGGCAAGGCCACCAAGGCGGCCGGCAACTAAGCCGGACGCTCCAGCTTCGCTTGAAGCCAGAGTCGGCGGGCCCTATAGGTCCGCCGACTTTTTTGTGCGCGCGCGAAAGCCCTCAGCGATGGCCGACAAGCCCCTGTCCTTCCAGGGCCTGATCCTGAAGCTCCACGACTACTGGAGCCGGCAGGGTTGCGTGATCCTGCAGCCCTACGACGTGGAAGTGGGGGCGGGGACCCTGCACCCGGCCACGGTGCTGCGCGCGCTTGGCCCCAAGCCGTGGCGGGCGGCCTATGTGCAGCCCTCGCGCCGTCCGGCCGACGGCCGCTATGGCGAGAACCCCAACCGGTTGCAGCACTACTACCAGTACCAGGTGATCCTGAAACCGAACCCGGACGACCTGCAGGAGCTCTACCTGGGCTCGCTGGAAGCCATCGGCATCGACACCCGGCTGCACGACATCCGCTTCGTCGAGGACGACTGGGAGAACCCCACGGTCGGCGCCTGGGGCCTCGGCTGGGAGGTCTGGTGCGACGGGATGGAGGTGACCCAGTACACCTACTTCCAGCAGGTCGGCGGGCTGGACGTGAACCCGGTGGCCGGCGAGCTGACCTACGGCCTTGAGCGCCTGGCGATGTACGTGCAGGGCGTGGAGAACGTCTACGACCTGGCCTTCAACGACCCGCAGAGCCCGGACTTCAAGACCTACGGCGAGGTGTTCCTGGAGCAGGAGCGCCAGTTCTCGGCCTTCAACTTCGAGGCCGCCGACGTCGAGACCCTGAAGCGCCAGTTCGAGGACATGGAGCGGCAGGTGACGCGCATCCTGGCGCACAAGGGCCCGCAGGGGCAGACCCTCGCCCTGCCGGCCTACGACCACGTCCTGAAGGCCAGCCACCTCTTCAATCTGATGGACGCCCGCGGCGCCATCGCGGTGGCCGAACGCCAGAGCTACATCGGCCGCATCCGCGACCTCTGCAAAGCCTGCGCTTTGGCGTGGGTGGAGAGCCAGGGAGAAGCCGCATGACTCCCTTCCCCCTGGAGGGGGGAAGGGCCGGGGATGGGGGTGGCGACCTCTCCACCTCGCTCCCGATTCCGGACCGGAAACCCCACGGCCCCGTCGCCGGCGGCGTGGCGCGCGCCAGGCGCCTGCGCCGCGAAATGACGCTGGCCGAGCGCATGCTCTGGGCGGAATTGCGCAAGCTGAACCTCAACATCCGGCGCCAAGCTCCGATCGGCCGTTATGTCGTGGACTTCCTCAGCCACGCCGCGAAGCTGGTCATCGAGATCGACGGGCCGGTGCATGAGGAGCCGGAGCGCGCCGCGCGCGACCTGGACCGTACGGCCTGGCTGAACGGCAAAGGCTATCGCGTCATCCGCTTCGCCGAGGCCGACGTCCGTAACCGCCTTGCCGAGGTCGTCGAGCGCATCGCCGCGGAGATGTCGCCACCCCCATCCCCGACCCTTCCCCCCTCCAGGGGGAAGGGAGGTTAGCCATGCCCCAACTGCTTCTCGAACTGTTCTCCGAGGAAATTCCCGCGCGCATGCAGGCGCAGGCCGCGCGCGATCTTGAGCGCATGGCGCGTGAGCGCCTGGCCGCCCAGGGGCTCTTGCCCGGCGCGCTGAAGACCTTCGCCGGGCCGCGGCGCCTCACGCTGGTGGCCGAGGACCTGCCGGCCGCGCAGTCGGACCGCTCCGAGGAGCGCAAGGGCCCGCGCGTCGGCGCGCCGGATGCGGCCGTCGAGGGCTTCCTGCGCTCCACGGGCCTGACGCGCGAGGCGCTGGTGGAACGCGACGGCGTCTATTTCGCGACCCTGGCCTCCAAGGGTCGCCCGACGCCGGCGATCGTCGCCGAGATGGTCGAGGACATCGTCCGGAACTTCCCTTGGCCGAAGTCGATGACCTGGGGCTCCGGGACCCTGCGCTGGGTGCGCCCGCTGAAGCGCATCGTCTGCCTGTTCGACGGCGAGGTGGCGCCGTTCAGCATCGACGGTATCGAGAGCGGCGACGTGACCGAAGGCCACCGGTTCATGGGGTCCGGCCGGCCGTTCAAGGTCAAGGACTTCGACAGCTACGCCGAGAAGCTCGCCGCCCACTTCGTGGTGCTCGATCCGCAGGAGCGCAAGGACCGCATCGAGCAGGCCTGCCGCACGCTCGCCTTCGCCCGGAACCTGGAGTTCATCGAGGACGACGGCCTGCTGGACGAGGTCGCTGGCCTCGCCGAATGGCCGACGCCCGTGCTGGGCGAGATGGACCCGGCGTTCCTGGAGCTGCCGCCGGAGGTGATCCGCACCTCCATGCGCACCCACCAGAAGTATTTCGCGGTGAGGACTCCCGGGACGAATAAAGGCGGGACAAACGGAGACAAAGGCGAGACTCTCGCCCCCCACTTCATCACCGTCGCCAACATCGAGGCCCCCGACGGCGGCAAGGCCATCGCGGCAGGGAACGCCCGCGTGCTCGCCGCGCGGCTCTCGGATGCGCAGTTCTTCTGGAGCGAGGACCGCAAGGTTCCGCTGGCCGACCGCTTGGAGCGCCTGAAGGGCGTGACCTTCCACGCCAAGCTGGGCGCCATGTTCGAGCGCGTCGAGCGGCTTGAGTACCTCGCCCGTGAGATCGCCCCCATCGTCGGCGCCGACCCCGAAAAGGCCGCCCAGGCCGGGCGCCTGGCCAAGGCGGACCTCACCACCGGCATGGTCGGCGAGTTCCCCGAGCTGCAGGGGATCATGGGCGGCTACTACGCCCGCGCCGAGAAGCTGGGCGAGCGGGTCTCGGACGCCATCCGCGATCACTACAAGCCCGTGGGCGCGGGCGATGCGGTCCCCACCGCGCCGGTCACCGTCGCCGTCGCCCTGGCCGACAAGATCGACACCCTGGTCGGCTTCTTCGCCATCGACGAGAAGCCCACCGGCAGCCGCGACCCCTACGCCCTGCGCCGCGCCGCGCTCGGCCTGATCCGCATCGTGCTGGACTCGGAGGTGCGGGTGGAGATCGGCGAGCTGGTGCGCGCCTGGTACCGCTCCCTGCGCTGCTACGCCGATCCGGGCCAGGCGCTCTATGTCTCGACCGCGAAGACCACCGGCTATCTGGGCGCCCGCGCCCGCGCGCCATCACGCGAGTTCACCGTCTACCTCAAGGAGCTGGAGGAGGCCCTGGAGGTCGGCGCGCCCTACGTCGTTCGGATGCGCGACGACGTGGACCTGAAGTTCGACCGCACCTCGCGCGGCGGCGAGGCGCCCGAGGAGCCGGTGCTGCTGAGCTTCCGCGCCTGCCCGGAGGTGACCGCTGAGATCACAGCCTTCCTCGCCGACCGCCTGAAGGTGCTGCTGCGCGACCAAGGCCGCCGCCACGACCTGGTGGACGCGGTCTTCGCCCTCGGCGACGAGGACGTGGTGCGCATCGTCGCCCGCGTCGAGGCGCTCTCCGACTTCCTGAAGACCGACGACGGGGCCAACCTGCTCGCCGGCTACAAGCGCGCGGCCAACATCCTGAAGGCCGAGCAGAAGAAGAACCCCGGCGAGACCTACCACGAGGCGCCCGACGCCGAGGCGGCGAGCGCCCCGGAGGAACAGGCTCTGATCAAGGCCCTGGCCAGCGCCTCGGCCGAGCTCGACAAGCTGCTCGACCAGGAGAACTTCACGGCGGCCATGGGCGTTCTGGCCCGGCTCCGGGCGCCGCTCGACGCATTTTTTGATAAGGTGCTGGTGAACGACCCGGACCCCGCCGTCCGGCTCAATCGCCTGCGATTGCTCAATCGGATCCAGTCGGCGGCGAACCACGTCGCGGACCTTTCATTGGTGACCTCATGACCGACCTCGCCCAGCCCGCCGCCGAAACCCGCACCAAGTGGGTCTACGCGTTTGGCGGCGGCTCGGCCGACGGCGACGCCTCGATGAAGAACCTCCTGGGCGGCAAGGGCGCGAACCTCGCCGAGATGAGCGCGCTCGGCCTGCCGGTGCCGCCGGGCTTCACCATCACCACCGAGGTCTGCACCCACTACTACGCCAACAACCGGCAATATCCGAAGGATCTGAACGCGCAGGTCGAAAAGGCGCTGGCGCAGGTCGGCAAGCTGACCGGCAAGCTGTTCGGCGACACGAAGAATCCGCTGCTGGTTTCGGTCCGCTCCGGTGCGCGCGCTTCGATGCCGG
>DASPLZ010000407.1:0-3128 GCA_035627295.1 Phenylobacterium sp.
CTCGCCGAGCACCCCGAGATCGCCGGCATGACCAGCGCCGCCTGGGCCGCCCTCGCCGACTACGACGCCGCGGTCATCTGCACCGACCACGACGGCCTCGACTACGCCGCCCTGGCCGCCGCCGTCCCGGTGGTGGTCGACACCCGCAACGCCCTCGCCCGCGCCGGCGTCGAGGCGACCAACGTCCGCAAGGCGTGACCTCTAAGAGGTGCGGCGAGGCCCTGCGTCCTTCGAGACGCCGCCTTGCGGGCTCCTCAGGATGACGAAGTCAGCATAATCCTAGTCATGGTGAGGAGCGGCGAAGCCGCGTCTCGAACCACGCAAGGCGGCTTCGCGAGAGCGGTCCACCCAGCGGATTCAGCTTGGCCCCGCGTCAGTTGTCGCCCAAGCTTCGCCGTCAGTTTGGGAGGGCGGCGATGTTCGGGGTCATCGTGGCGGACACTCATCGGCGGCTCGGCGGGCCCCGCGTCTTCCTGCTCGCCCTGATCGCCCCGCTGCTGCTCGCCGCCTGCGGCCTCGCCCCCACCCCCGCCGACATCCAGCGCGAGCCGGTGCGCGCCGCCACGCCCGACGGCGACCGGGTGTTCGTGCTCACCAGCCAGTGGAAGACTTACCGCGTCGGCTCCAGCCGCAGCGGAAGCGGCACATACTACACGAACCTCTTCATCGACGTCTGGGCCTTCGACGCGGCGAACGCCAAGCCGGTCTGGCGCCAGCGGATCACCAACCAGCGCAGCGGCGTGAACATGGGACGCGGCCTGCTCGGCGTCTCCGGCGGCAAGCTCTGGGTGCTGCAGCCGACCGGCCTCCTCGGACTTTCGACGACGGACGGCGCGATCGTCGCCGACGTGTCCCGGATCGAGGCGGCCAATCCGGCGCTCAAGTCGCTGCTGCCGACCGAGGAAACCTATTACAAGTTCGACGCGGGCGGCCTCTCCTTCACCGCCGCCGACGGCCGCGCCTGGCGCCTGAACGGCGCCGACCTGAAGGCCACCCCGATGGCGCCGCCGCCCGAGCAGCCCCCCGAGGGCGTCTTCCTGCCCGCGCGATGGGCCGGCGGGGTCGGCACCTGGATGTTCATGGAGCGCGCGCTGAACACGCGCGGCGGCTGGTTCGGCCTCCTGGACGACGCGGAGGCCAAACGGTTCGCCGAGCAAGGCGCGATCGGCGGCATCGACCCGCAGGGCCACCCACGCACCCGCATGTGGCAGGCCCGGGTCGGCATGAAGGAGACCTTCTTCGGCCCGCGTCCGACCTACAGCCATTTCAAGCCCCTGCCGGAAGGCCCGGAATTTCTGCACGCCGGCTTGCTCACCAACGGGGTGACCAACAGCCTGCCGATCATGCTCTTCAATCCCGACAGCATGCTGGTGCTGCACAGGGACCGGCTGGGCGACGAGGGCCGCCTGCAGCTGACCCGCATCACCGGCCCGAACGGCAAGCCCGCCTGGACCGTCACCCTGCCGATGACCCGGCTGGAGGCGGTGATGCCGGGCAAGACCGGCGTCGTCCTGCAGGGCTACCGACAAGAGGAAGACCCGAACCGCCGGCGCAATTCCTCGAACCTGCCGATCGACGTCGACCAGATTGTCGCCATCGACTATGCGAGCGGCAAGATGGGCGCCTACGGCTTCCTCGTGCCGGCGACCAAGCCGCAGGATATTCCGTCGTCCTCGACGCGGCTGGACGAATAGTCGCAAGGCGCCGCAGCCGGCCTCGTCAGGCCGGCGCCAGCACCTCGAGCACCCGGATGCGCCGCAAGCGCTGGTCGGCGCCCGTCCATTGGAAGGTCGCGCCGGCCTCCAGGCCGATCAGCGCCGCGCCGATGGGAGTGAGCGCCGAGATGCGGTTGTCGTCGATGCTGGCGTCGCGCGGCGTGCAGACCTGCACCTCGCGCCGCACGCCGGTGTCCAGATCCTCGAACCAGACCCGCGAGCCCAGCCTCACGAAGGGCTTGCCGTTGCGGGGCGGCGTCGCGGCGCGGTCGAGCTCCTCGCCGAGCAGGGCCGCGCCGGGCGCCTGGGCCAGGCCCGGCGTCAGAAGGCCGCTCAGGGTCTCGAAGTCGGCGTCGGTCACATAGACCTTGGGTCGCGCAGGGCTAAGCGTACGGGTGGAAGGCATGTTCGGTGTCTTTCGGAAAGGTGGCCAGGCCGGCACGCCGCGGCGCTCGTGGCCTGGAGGGGAAAAGGAAGCAGGCGATCGTCGGATCGCGGCGCGCAGGCCCGCGGCCGCGCTGACGGGCGGCTACGGATCATTCATGGGGAGGGTTCGCCCCGAACCCGAGCTTGCGCGCTCTCAGGCTCGGGGTCAGCCGCCTGCGATCAGACGTCCGGCGCGGTTGAGGCCGCGGGCGAATTCCATCAGGGTCGACATGACCCGCCGAAGGTGGGCGGGCGAGGCGGGAAAGTCAAACCCGGCCCTTAGCCCCAGGCCGCCGCCAGCCGGGCCGCTTCCGCCTCGCCCTGCGCCAGGCCCGCCTCTGCGGCCGGGCGGCGCTGGCGGAAGTCCATCAGGTTCACGCCCATGGCCGCCGCGCTCGTCGCATCCGGCGAGATCACCACCACCTCCGCGCCGCCGTCCTTGAGCACTGCGATCTCGCGCTCGGTGATCTGGCGCAGGCGCTGGGCCATAGGAGTGTCCTCGGCGCTGAGGCGCACCGAGACCAGCACCACCAGGTCGTAGCCGGTCGCCATGTCGGCGTTGGTGCTGGCCCGCATGCCGCCGTCCATGTAGCGCTTGCCGCCGATGGTGACCGGCGGATAGACGCCCGGCACGCTGCAGCTGGAGGCCACCGCGCGGACCAGGCCCACGCCGCTCTCCTTGGTCCACAGCTGGAATTCCCCGCTGGCCGTATCCACCGCCGTGCAGGCGTAGGGCCGCTCGGGCCAGTAGTCGTCCGGCAGGCTGGAGAAGGCCGAACCGAAGCTCTCGATGAAGGCCTGCTCGCCCACGGTCTCGGCCGCCAGCGCCCAGGCGCCCAGCTCGCGCCGCACCTCCTCGGCAGGCCGCTGGCCCGACTGGGCCTCGGCCATGAGGGTCGCCAGCTTGCTCATATCGGCCGGCGCGCGGGTCTTGGCCGCCCCCGCGTGGCGCTCGGGGGCCGCGCCGGCCTGCATCTTCAGGAAGGG
>DASPLZ010000408.1:0-3979 GCA_035627295.1 Phenylobacterium sp.
TTGGGCTGGAACAGCATGTCCGGCGGGTTGCGGGGGCTGCGCGACACCGTGCGGATCAGGCTCTCGATCTTCTCCGGCTGCGCGCCGGTGGCGTGGGCCCGGCCATCGACGATCACCTGCGGGGTGTAGGCCTCGCGCAGCTTCAGGACCGGCAGGTAGGCCTTCTGGCGGGCGGCGAACTCGGGCTTGGCGAAGGTGTCGGCCCAGCCGAGGTAGTCCCAGTAGTCGACCGGGAAGGTCAGGGCGAGCACGCCCTCGCGCTCGGCCAGCTTGTCCACGAAGGCGTTGGCCGCCCCGCAGGCCGCGCAGCCCTGCGCGGTATAGAGCTCCACGATCACCGGCTGGCGCGCGGCCGCGGCCGGCGTTCCCAGGAGGGCGCAGACGAGGGTGGCGAGAGCGATCAGCCGCATCGCCGGCGACATAAGCGGAAGTGTCACGCCCGCGCACCTCACGCGGGCGTGACCAGCCAAGCTTTAGGCTGCCTCCTTGGCGAGGTTGCGCAGCACGTAGTTCAGCACCCCGCCGTTCTGGAAGTACTCCAGCTCGGTCGGGCCATCGATGCGGCAGCGCACCTGGAAGCGGGCGATGCGCCCGTCGGTCGGGCGGTAGAGCTCGATCCACAGCAGCTTGCGCGGCGAAAGCTCGCCGAGGCCGCGGATGGAGACGATCTCCTCCCCGGTGAGGCCCAGGCGCTGCCAGCCTTCCTGCAGGAACTGCAGCGGCAGCACGCCCATCTGCACCAGGTTCGACCGGTGGATGCGCTCGAAGGTCTCGGCGATCACCGCGCGCACGCCCAAGAGCTTGGTGCCCTTGGCCGCCCAGTCGCGGGAGGAGCCGGTGCCGTATTCCTTGCCGGCGAACACCACCAGCGGGCGCCCCTCGGTCTGGTAGCGCATGGCCGCGTCATAGATCGACATGACCTCGCCGGAGGGGAAGTGCTTGGTCACCCCGCCTTCGATGTCAGGCGTGATCTTGTTCCTGATGCGGATGTTGGCGAAGGTGCCGCGCATCATGATCTCGTGGTTGCCGCGGCGCGCGCCGTAGGAGTTGAACTCCGACTGCGGCACCTGGCGCTCCGACAGATAGACGCCGGCCGGCGAGGTGGCGCGGAACGAGCCGGCCGGGCTGATGTGGTCGGTGGTGATGGAATCGCCGAAGACGCCCAGCACGCGCGCCTCGATGATGTCCTTCACCGCCTCCGGCTCCATCTTCATGTCGGTGAAGTAGGGCGGGTTCTGGACGTAGGTGGAGCCGAAGTCCCAGTCGTAGGTCTGGCCGCCCTTCACCTTGATCGCCTGCCAGTGCTTGTCGCCCTTGAAGACGTCCTTGTAGCGGGTGGCGAACATCTTCTCGGTCACGTGCTTGCGCTGCAGGGCCGTGACCTCCTCGTTGGAGGGCCAGATGTCCTTCAGATAGACCGGCTTGCCATCCTTGCCCTCGCCCAGCGGATCGTTGGCGATGTCGATCTGCAGGGAGCCCGCGAGCGCATAGGCCACCACCAGCGGCGGCGAGGCCAGGTAGTTGGTCTTCACGTCCGGGTTCACCCGGCCCTCGAAGTTGCGGTTCCCGGAGAGCACGCTGGAGGCGACGATGTCGTGCTTGTTGATGGCCTCCGAGATCGCCTCCGGCAGCGGGCCGGAGTTGCCGATGCAGGTGGTGCAGCCATAGCCCACCAGGTTGAAGCCGAGCGCGTCGAGGTGCTTGGTCAGGCCCGCGGCCTTCAGATAGTCGGTCACCACCTGCGAGCCGGGCGCCAGCGAGGTCTTCACCCAGGGCTTCACGCGCAGGCCCTTCTCCACCGCCTTCTTGGCGACGAGACCGGCGGCGATCAGCACGCTGGGATTCGAGGTGTTGGTGCAGGAGGTGATGGCGGCGATCACCACGTCGCCGTGGCCGAGGTCGAAGTTCTCGCCCTGCACGGGCACGCGGTTGGCGACCTCCTCGGCCTTGCCGAAATCCTTGGTCAGCGCCTCGACGAACTCGCGCGAGGCGTCGGCCAGCACCACCCGGTCCTGCGGGCGCTTCGGCCCGGCGAGGGAGGGGCCGACGGTGGCGAGGTCGAGCTCCAGGGTGTCGGTGAACACCGGGTCGGGACCCGTCCCGTCCGACCACATCCCCTGCGCCTTCGCATAGGCCTCGACCAGCGCCACGCACTCGGGGCTGCGGTTGGTGGCCTTCAGATAGTCGATGGTCGCCTGGGTGATCGGGAAGAAGCCGCAGGTCGCGCCGTACTCCGGCGCCATGTTGGCGATGGTCGCCTGGTCCTCGATGGTCAGGTCGGCCAGCGCGGGGCCGAAGAATTCCACGAACTTGCCGACCACGCCCTTCTTGCGCAGCATCTGGGTGACGGTCAGCACCAGGTCGGTGGCCGTGGCGCCTTCCGGCAGGCGGCCGGACAGCTTGAAGCCGATCACCTCGGGGATCAGCATCGGGATCGCCTGGCCGAGCATGGCGGCCTCGGCCTCGATGCCGCCGACCCCCCAGCCCAGCACCGAGAGGCCGTTGACCATGGTGGTGTGGCTGTCGGTGCCCACGACGGTGTCGGGATAGGCCACCTCGGCCCCGCCGTCCTGGCCGGTCCAGACGGTCTGGGCCAGGTATTCCAGGTTCACCTGGTGGCAGATGCCGGTGCCGGGCGGCACCACGCGGAAGTTGTTGAAGGCCGAGGAGCCCCAGCGCAGGAAGTTGTAGCGCTCGATGTTGCGCTGGTACTCGCGCTCGACATTGGCGGTGAAGGCCTTGGCGTCGCCGAAGTGGTCCACCATCACCGAGTGGTCGATCACCAGGTCCACCGGGTTCAGCGGATTGATCTTCTCCGGGTTGGCGCCCAGGTGGTTCATGGCGTCGCGCATGGCGGCGAGATCCACCACCGCCGGCACGCCGGTGAAGTCCTGCATCAGCACGCGCGCGGGACGGAAGCTGATCTCATGCTCGACCGAGCCCTTGTTCTCCAGCCAGGCGGCGATGGCGCGGGCGTCCTCGTCCTTGGTGTCGACGCCGTTCTCGTTGCGCAGCAGGTTCTCCAGCAGAACCTTCATCGAGTTGGGCAGACGCGAAATCTCGCCGAGGCCTGCTTCTTCCGCGGCCGGCAAGCTGTAGTAGACATAGGTCTTCTTCCCGACCACGAGTTCGCGGCGGGTCTTGAGGCTGTCGATCGACGCCATGAGTGGAGATCCTTCCTGCATCCGGCCGCCCAACAACCGCTCGGGGGATCGCGCGCTGACAGAGGCGGACACACAGCGTCCGTCCCCGCGCCGCACAGAACCCCCAGGTCGACGGCCGGCCGCTTCATAGCGGCGGCTTCGCGCCGCGTCCATGCAGGCCGCTTTCTCCCTCCCCCTCGTGGGGAGGGTGGGCCGCGAAGCGGGTCGGGTGGGGCTCTTGCCGACTCGCCGCCATCCCCCACCCGTCTCGGCGCTGCGCGCCGATCCACCCTCCCTACAAGGGGGAGGGGGTGATCGCCGCCCTGCACATCGAGCACCTCGCCCTGCGCCGCGGCGAGCGGCTGCTGTTCGAGCGCCTCGACCTCGCCTTCACCGCCGGCGAGGCCGTGGCGCTCACCGGCGCCAACGGCTCGGGCAAGACCAGTCTCCTGCGCGCCATCGCCGGCCTCATCCGCCCGGAGGCCGGGACCATCCGCTTCGACGGCGCCGAGCCGGAGGCCGCCCGCGCCGCCCACCTGCACCTCCTCGGCCACCAGGATGGCCTCAAGCCCCACCGCCTGGCCCGCGACGAACTCGTCTTCCAGGCCGCCTGGGCCGCTGGCGGCGCCCTGGACGCGGCCGTCGAGCGCCTCGCCCTCGCCCCGCTCCTCGACCTGGAGGTCCGCCGCCTCTCCGCCGGCCAGCGCCGCCGCCTCGCCCTCGCCCGCCTGATCGCCGCGCCCCGGCCGCTCTGGCTGCTCGACGAGCCCATGGCCCCGCTGGACGCCGCCTGGCGCGCCCGCTTCGGCGAGGTGATGGCCGAACACCTGGCCGGC
>DASPLZ010000409.1:0-2658 GCA_035627295.1 Phenylobacterium sp.
GGCCTCACCCAGGCGCTGGCCGGCACCGAGCTCGACGCCCACCAGCGCGACCTGGTGCGCGAGGTGCTGACCTCGGCGGCGAAGCTGGACCGGCTGGTCGACGGCCTGCTCGACTACAATGGCGCCCCGCAGGCCATCCAGGCCGCGCCGGAGGCCATGCCGCCGCCGATGGCGGAGCCGGGCTTCCGCGTCCTCCTGGCCGACGACAACCCCACCAACCGCAAGGTCGTGGAGCTGATGCTGAGCGCCATGGGCGGTCAGGTCTCCACCGCGGTGGACGGCGCCCAGGCGCTGGAGGCCTGGCGGGCGGGCGCCTTCGACCTGGTGCTGATGGACCTGAGGATGCCGGTGATGGACGGCCTTTCGGCGATCCGCGCCATCCGCGACTGCGAGGCCGCCGCCCGCTTGGGCCGCACGCCGATCGTGGTGCTCAGCGCCAACACCTCGGCCGACGACGTGGCCGCCTCGGGCGCAGCCGGGGCCGACGGGCACCTGGGCAAGCCGGTGAAGGTGGAAGAACTGGTCGCAGCCCTCTCGCGGGCGCTGAACTAGGCGCAGGCCGCGTGCGGCTTACTCACCCGCTCGGCGGACGCCGGGAAACGCGCCATCAGCGCGGTCGGCCGCACCGGCCGGGCGATCAGGCCGCCGCCGCAGTTCGGGCAGACGCCGCCGAACCGGCTGTCCGCGCACGCCGCGCAGAAGGTGCATTCGAAGCTGCAGATAAAGGCGCCGGACGCGTCCCCCGGCAGGTCCGCATCGCAGCACTCGCAGTTGGGGCGAAGCTGAAGCATGGGCGGCCCTCCAACATTGCCAAAGCTTAACTGGCGGACCGGCTTAACGCCGCTAGGCAAGAAGGGCAAATTGCCTGGACCTTGCGATGTTGCTTGCGCTTTTCGCCGCCGCGACGGCGGCCGCCACCGCCCCAGCCCTTCCGGCCAGTTCGTCGCCCTCATACCTTCCCGTTCCGGGCCAGCCCTATGAGGTGGTGCGCGCCGGCGACCGCACCATGCCGTGCAGCGAGCTGATCGCCGAGCTCAACGGCCTGACCATGCAGGTGCAGGCGACGCAGGCCCAGTCGACCCAGCGGATGCTGGAACTCGCCCAGCGCGGCATGCCCGGCATGGGGGCCGGCGCGATGGTCGGCAACACCGTCGCCGGGATGGCCGCGAGCCTGGTGCCCTTCGGCGGCATGGCGCTGTCCATGGGCCAGGCGGCTGCCATACGCAGCCAGACCGAGCGCATGTCGGACGCCATGAACGACAGCGTGGCGATGACCCAGAACCTGATGCCCGCCTACGAGCGGCTGGAGCATCTGAACGAGCTCTATCGCGACCGCGCCTGCTGACATTGACCCCGGAGGGGCGCGGTCCTACATCGGGACCTCGCGGGCGGGCCAGGGATGCCTCGCCCGCGTTTTCGCATCCAGCCGCCGACAGGGGAGAATTGCCGATGAGCCGCGAGCTGCTGCCTGGCTGCACCGGCGTGCTGGTGCTGGCCGACGGGACGGTGTTGCAGGGCCTGGGCGTCGGCGCCACGGGCTCGGCGGTGGGCGAGGTCTGCTTCAACACCGCCATGACCGGCTACCAGGAGATCCTGACCGACCCCTCCTACATGGCCCAGATCGTCGCCTTCACCTTCCCGCACGTCGGCAATGTCGGGACCAATGTGCAGGACATCGAGCAGATGAGCGGCTCGGCCGAGACCGCCGCCCGCGGCGCGATCTTCCGCGACTTGCCGACCGCGCCGGCCAACTGGCGCGCCGATTCGGACCTTTCCGGCTGGATGGCGCGGCGCGGCGTCGTGGGCCTGGCCGGCGTCGACACCCGGGCGCTGACCCGCCGCATCCGCGAGCAGGGCATGCCGCATGCGGTGATCGCCCACGACCCCGAAGGCCGCTTCGACCTGGACGCCCTGGCCCGGCAGGCCCGCGAATGGAGCGGGCTGGTCGGCCTCGACCTCGCCAAGGACGCCTCCTGCCTGCAGCCCTTCGTCTATGACGAGGGCCTCTGGTCCTGGCCAGAAGGCTATGAAAAACCTGCGGAAACCCCGAAGTACGAGGTGGTGGTCGTCGACTATGGAGTGAAGCGCAACATCCTGCGCGCGCTGACCTCCATCGGCGCCCGCGCCACCGTGGTGCCGGCCTCGACCTCGGCGGAGGAGATCCTCGCCCGCAAGCCGGACGGCGTGCTGCTCTCCAACGGCCCTGGCGACCCGGCGGCGACCGGCGAGTACGCCGTGCCGGAAATCCAGAAGCTGGTCGAGAGCGGCAAGCCGCTTTTCGGCATCTGCCTTGGCCACCAGATGCTGGCCCGCGCCCTGGGCGCGAAGACCGTGAAGATGGACCAGGGCCACCACGGCGCGAACCATCCGGTCAAGGACCTGACCACCGGCAAGGTGGAGATCGTCTCCATGAACCACGGCTTCACCGTCGACCGCGACAGCTTGCCGGAGCCGGTGATCGAGACCCACGTCTCGCTGTTCGACGGCACCAATGCCGGCCTGGCGCTCAAGGACCGTCCGGTGTTCAGCGTCCAACACCATCCGGAGGCTAGCCCCGGCCCGACGGATTCGCTCTACCTGTTCGAACGCTTCGCCGGCTACATGGACGAGGCCAAGCGATAGGGCGCCCTACTCGGCCTCCTCCCAGCCCACGTGCTT
>DASPLZ010000410.1:0-3627 GCA_035627295.1 Phenylobacterium sp.
GATCTCGGCCAGCCGGCGGCCGGCGGCGTCGGCGTCGCCCAGCATGCCGCGCTCGTGCTTGAGGGTGGCGTTGGCCACCGCCCACCCGGCGCCGCGCTCGCCGACGATATTGGCCTTGGGCACGCGCACGTCGGTGAAGAAGACCTCGTTGAACTCCGCCTGGCCGGTCATGGTCTTCAAGGGCCGCACCTCGATGCCGGGCGTGTCCATCGGCAGCAGGACGTAGGAGATGCCCAGGTGCTTGGGCTTGTCCGGGTCGGTCCGCACCAGGATGAACATCATCTGGGCCTGGGCGGCGGTGGAGGTCCAGATCTTCTGGCCGTTGATGACGAAGTCGTCGCCGTCGTCGACCGCGGCGGTCTTCAGGTTGGCCAGGTCGGAGCCCGCGCCGGGCTCGGAGTAGCCTTGGCACCAGATCACCTCGCCGCGCAGGGTGGGGCCGATCCAGCGCTGCTTCTGCTCCTCGGAGCCGACCTCCAGCAACGTCGGCACCAGCATGGCGATGCCCTGGCCGGACATGCCGGTGGACTTGCCGGCGGCCGAGAACTCCTCGGCGATGATCAGGCTCTTCAGCGGGTCGGGCCCCGCGCCGAAGCCGCCGTACTCCTTGGGGATCGTCCGCGCCGCATAGCCGTGCTCGATCAGCCGCCGCTGCCAGGCGCGCGCATCGCCGCCGGCGTCGGGCGCCTCGTGGCCGAACCTTTCGAGGAAGCCCCGCACCTCGGCGCGGAAGGCCTCGTATTCGGCGCCGTAGCTGAGATCCATCGGCGTCCTCCCTTCTCTCTGTCAGCGTAAGGGGCTGACGGTCGGGAAGGGAAGGCCGTGGCCGTTCCTCCCTCAATCGTCATCGCCGGACTTGTTCCGGCGACCCATGAACGCCGAGGCATCAAGCGCAACCCGGGCCAGCCGTGTTCATGGGCCCGCGGAACAAGTCCGCGGGTGACGAAGTGGGGGTGGCGCCGCCTCAGGCCGCGTCCAGCGCCCGGCTCACGTCGCGCGACAGGTCGCCGGCGCCTTCCAGCCCCACCGACATCCGCACCCAGCCCTCGGTCAGGCCGATGGCGATGCGTTCGGCCTCGGGCATGGAGCGGTGGGTGGTGGTCGAGGGGTGGGTGGCCATCGACTTGGCGTCGCCGAGGTTGTTGGAGATGTCGACGATCTGCAGGGCGTCGAGGAACCGCCAGGCCGTCTCGCGCGAGCCGAGATCGAACGCCAGCACGTTTCCGCCGCCGCTCATCTGGTTGGCGATGATCGCCGCCTGCGGGTGGTCCGGGCGGCCGGGGTAGCGCACCGCGCGGGCCTTGGCGTGGGCGGCCACGACATCGGCGATCTTGGCGGCGTTCTCGGTCTGGCGGCGTACGCGCAGCTCCAGCGTTTCCAGGGCCTTCAGCAGCACCCAGCTGTTGAAGGGCGAGAGCGCCGGGCCGGTGTGGCGCAGCATGTCCTTGTAGGCCTCGGTCATCAGCTCGGCCCCGCCGAGGATGGCGCCGCCGAGCACCCGGCCCTGGCCGTCGATATGCTTGGTGGCTGAATAGACGACGATGTCGGCGCCCAGGGCGAGGGGCTTCTGGAAGATCGGAGTCGCGAAGACGTTGTCGACCACCAGCTTCGCGCCGGCCGCACGGGCGACCTCGGCGACCGCGCCGATGGCGGTGACTTCCAGCAGCGGGTTGGCCGGGGTCTCCACCAGGAAGGCCCTGGTGTTCGGCCGCACCGCGTTCTTCCAGGCCTCGATGTCGGTGGCGTCCACGAAGGTGGTCTCGACCCCGAAGCGCGGCAGCCATTCGGAACAGATCCAGCGGCAGGACCCGAAGAGGGCGCGGCCGGCCACCACATGGTCGCCGGCGCGCACCAGGCCCATCAGCGACATCTGCACCGCGGCCATGCCCGAGGCGGTGGCGCGGCACTGCTCGGCGCCTTCCAGGAGGGCGAGGCGGTCCTCGAACATCTGCGTCGTCGGGTTGCCGAAGCGTTGGTAGATGAACCCCGGCGCATCGCCTGCGAAGCGCGCATCGGCCGCCGCGGCGCTCTCGTAGGCGAAGCTCTGGGTCAGGTAGAGCGCCTCGGAGATCTCGCCGTAGGGCGAACGGGCCATGCCGCCGCGCACCAGCTTCGTCTCGTCGCTCCAGTCGCGCGGGTCTTCGGCCATGGCGGGCTCCTTCGGAAAAGGCGCGGCATAGAAGGCGCCGCTCCCCCTTCGGTCAATGCCAGGGTTTCTCAAAGCCTTGCCAGACTCACCGCCGCCGTTAAGGGTCCGGCGGACCATGACCGACCCCGGCATCCTGCCCTGCCAGTCGATCGAGGCCCTGATCGACCAGGGCGCGATCACCTCCGCCACCTCCTGGCACAATGATCAGGTGCAGCCGGCGAGCCTGGACCTGCGGCTCGGCGCCCGGTGCTGGCGCGTGCGGGCCTCCTTCCTGCCGGGGATCGGCCGCCGGGTGATGGACCGGGTGCCGGACGTGGCCATGCACGAGCTCGACCTGACCCAGGGCGTGGTGCTGGAGAAGGGTTGCGTCTACATCGCCGAGTTGCAGGAGCGGCTGAAGCTGCCGCCGGGGGTCTCGGCGCGGGGCAACCCGAAGAGCTCCACCGGCCGGGTGGACGTCTTCGTGCGGGTGATATCCGATCACAGCCCGTCGTTCGACGACATCGCCGAGGGCTACGAGGGCCCGCTCTACATCGAGATCGCCCCACAGACCTTCTCCGTGCTGGTGCGCTCGGGCACCCGGCTCAACCAGCTGCGGCTGAAGGCCGGCCAGCCGCCGAAGCTCTCCACCCGCGACGTCGGCGTCGACCTGACCCAGGAGATCGCCGGCTTCCGCGGCCGCCGCCACGCCGGCGTCGTCGACATGGACCACGAGGACGGCCACGACCCACGCGACTTCTGGGAGCCGTTGGTCGCCCGGCGCGGCGAGCTGCTGCTCGATCCGGGCGAGTTCTACATCCTGGCGTCCAAGGAGGCGGTGGAGATCCCAGTGCTGGAAGCCGCCGAGATGACGCCCATCGATCCGGCGGTGGGCGAGTTCCGGGTCCACTATGCCGGCTTCTTCGATCCCGGCTTCGGCACGGCCGAAACGAACTCCGTGGGCTCCAAGGGCGTCTTGGAGGTCCGCAGCCACGAGACGCCGTTCCTGCTGGAAGACGGGCAGACCGTGGCGCGGCTGGTCTACGAACCCCTGACGGCCAAGCCGACGCGGCTCTATGGCGACCGTGGGTCGCATTACCAGGGCCAGGGCCTCAAGCTATCCAAGCATTTCAAGGTGTGGAGTTGACCGACAACGGGGGTTCGGTTGCTGAGCGTTTTGCGGGCGTGGGGGCGCTTGGGCGCCGCGGCGATCGGTGTGATCGCCGCGGCCGCCGTCTGCTTCGCCGGCAGGGCTGAAGCCGCGCCGGCCATGTGGCTGGTGAAGGACGCCGACACCGAAATCTACCTCTTCGGATCGATGCACGTGCTTCAGCCCGGGCTGAAGTGGCGCACCTCGGCCTACGATGAGGCCTGGCGGCGGGCCGACACCGTCTGGTTCGAGGCCGACATGGTCGGCGAGGCTTCCACCGTCCAGAGCCTGATCCAGCGCTACGGGGTCGATCGCGAGCGCACCCTCCGCCAGAAGCTCCTCCCCTCCG
>DASPLZ010000411.1:0-2530 GCA_035627295.1 Phenylobacterium sp.
CAGAAGTTCCAGCGGCTCGGCGGCAAGATCCCCAAGGGCGCCCTGATGGTCGGCCCTCCGGGGACGGGTAAGACCCTGCTCGGCCGCGCCGTGGCCGGCGAGGCGGGCGTGCCGTTCTTCTACATCTCCGGCTCCGACTTCGTGGAGATGTTCGTCGGCGTGGGCGCGAGCCGCGTGCGCGACATGTTCGAGCAGGCCAAGAAGAACGCCCCCTGCATCATCTTCATCGACGAGATCGACGCCGTCGGCCGCCATCGTGGCGCGGGCCTGGGCGGCGGCAACGACGAGCGCGAACAGACCCTCAACCAGCTGCTGGTCGAGATGGACGGCTTCGACCCCAACGAGGCGATCATCGTCATCGCCTCCACCAACCGGCCGGACGTGCTGGACCCGGCGCTGCTGCGCCCCGGCCGCTTCGACCGCCAGGTGGTGGTGCCCAATCCGGACGTCACCGGCCGCGAGCGCATCCTGCGCGTCCACATGCGCAACGTGCCCCTGGCCGCCGACGTCGACGTGCGGGTGATCGCCCGCGGCACCCCCGGCTTCTCCGGCGCGGACCTGGCCAACCTCGTCAACGAGGCGGCGCTGATGGCGGCGCGCAAAAACCGCCGCATGGTCACCCAGGCCGACTTCGAGGACGCCAAGGACAAGGTCATGATGGGCGCCGAGCGCCGCTCCATGGTCATGACCGAGGAAGAGAAGAAGCTCACCGCCTACCACGAGGGCGGCCACGCCCTGGTGACGCTGAACGTCCCCAACACCGACCCGGTGCACAAGGCCACCATCGTGCCGCGCGGCCGGGCCCTGGGCATGGTCATGCAGCTGCCGGAACGCGACAAGCTTTCGATGAGCTACCAGCAGATGACCTCGCGCCTGGCCATCCTCTATGGCGGCCGGGTGGCCGAGGAGATCATCTTCGGCAAGGACCACGTCACCTCGGGCGCCTCGTCGGACATCGACCAGGCCACCAAGCTGGCGCGGGCGATGGTCACCAAATGGGGCTATTCCGACAAGCTGGGCATGGTCTCCTACGGCGAGAACCAGGACGAGGTGTTCCTCGGCCACTCGGTCTCGCGCACCCAGAACGTCTCCGAGGCCACCGCCGAGATCATCGATGCGGAGGTCAAGCGGCTGATCGAGGAGGCCTACAACGAGGCCAAGCGCATCCTGACCACCAAGATCGAGGACCTGCACGTCCTGGCCAAGGCGCTGCTCGAATACGAGACCCTGACCGGCGAGGAGATCATCAATGCGTTGAAGGGCGTCGCCCCCAAGCGCGAGGACGCCGACGCCAAGCGGCCGACGGGGCCCGCGGTGGCGGTGCCGATCTCACCCCGGCCGGACCCGGAGCTGGCCTGATCCGTCCACGGGCCCAGAGCCACGGCTAAGATCCTCCCTCGGCATCCCGGGGGAGGATTTTTCTTATGCCGCCGCGCCGAACTGCAGTTTCGCCAGCCGCGCGTAGAGCCCGCCCTGCGCCGAGAGCTCGGCGTGCGAGCCTTCCTCGACCACCCGCCCTTCGTCCATCACCACGATGCGGTCGGCCTTCAGCACGGTGGCGAGCCGGTGGGCGATGACCAGCGTCGTGCGTCCCTGCATGGCCTCGTCGAGCGCCCGCTGCACCAGCTGCTCGTTCTCGGCGTCGAGCGCGCTGGTGGCCTCATCGAGCAGCAGCACCGGCGCGTCGCGCACCAGCGCCCGGGCGATGGCCAGCCTCTGGCGCTGGCCGCCGGAGAGGGTGCGCGCCCGCTCGCCGAGCGGCGTTTCGAAGCCCTCCGGCAGGGCGGCGAGGAACCCCTCGGCCTGGGCGGCGCGGGCGGCGGCGGCCACCGCCTCGGCGCTGGCGTCCTCGCGGCCGAAGCGGATGTTCTCAGCCGCCGAGCCGGAGAACAGCGGCGAGTCCTGCGCCACCAGCGCCATGCGGGCGCGCACCTCCAGCGGATCGGCCTCGCGCAGATCCACGCCGTCGAGGCGCACGCGGCCGGCCTGCGGGTCGTAGAAGCGCAGAAGGAGGCGAAAAACCGTGCTCTTGCCCGCGCCCGAGGGCCCGACCAGGGCGACCCGCTCCCCCGGCCGCACGGCCAGGGAAAACCCGCTCAGGGCCGGCAGGTCCGGCCGCATCGGATAGGCGAAGGTCACGTCCTCGAAGGCGACCTCGCCGCGCGCCGGCGCCGGCAGGGGCTTGGGATGCGCCGGCGCGGCGATGTCCGGTTCGGCCTGCAGCAGCTCGGCGACCCGCTCCATGGCCCCGGCGGCCTTCTGCACGTCGCCCCAGGTCTCGCCGAGCGCGCCTACCGAGCCGGCGGCCAGCACCGAGAGGAAGGCGAACTGGAACAGGGCGCCCCAGCTCATCCGCCACTGCAGCCCCGCCTGCACGCCCAGCCAGAAGATCGCCGCCACCCCGCCGAAGACCAGGGTGATCACCATGAAGGTCATCAGCCCTCGCGCCCGCATCCGCCGGAGGGATGTGCGGAAGGCCTGTTCGACGCTGGCGGAGAACCGGGCGGCGGCGGACGGTTCGCGGCCGAAG
>DASPLZ010000412.1:0-4199 GCA_035627295.1 Phenylobacterium sp.
CCGGATGAGCCGCCTTCTCACCCTGCTGCGCCGCGAGACCGCGCTCGCCTGGGGCGGCGGGGGCGGGCCCCTGGTCGCCGTGGGCTTCTACGCCGGCGTCGTCACCATGCTCCCCTCGCCATCGGCCCGGACCTTGAGCGCCTCGCGAGCATCGCCCCCGCCGCCGCCTTCGTCGCCCTGGCGCTCGCCTCCCTGCTCTCGCTGGAGCGGATGTTCGAGCGTGACTTCGAGGACGGGGCCCTTGACCTGCTGGCGCTTTCGCCGACGCCGCTGGAAGCGACCGCCGCCGTCAAATGCCTCGCCCAGTGGATCGCGGCCGGCGCGCCGCTCGCCCTCGCCGCCCCCGTCGCCGCCATAGCTCTCGGCGCCTCGCCGCAGCATGCGGTCCTGACCTTCGTCACCGCCGCGCTGGGCGGCCTCGCCTTCGCCTTCGTGGGCGGTACCGGCGCGGCCCTGGCGCTGGGCGCGCGGCGGGGCGCGCTGCTCACGGCGGTGATCGTGCTGCCGCTCTTCGCCCCGCCGGTGATCTTCGGCGCCGGCGCCCTGCAGGCCGCCGCAAGCGGCCTGCCGTGGACCAGCGGCCTCTTGCTGCTCGCCGGCTACGCCCTCGCCGCCGTCGCCCTCGGCCCCGTCGCCATGGCGGCGGCCTGCCGCAACGCGCTCAGCTGATGCTGTTCAAGATGGACACGCTCGCCGCCGTCCGCGAAGGCCGCGTGACCCTCGCCTTGCGCCGCTGGAAGCGCCCGACCGTGAAGGCCGGCGGAAAACTGCTGACGCCGATCGGCGAACTGGCCATCGAGACCGTGGAGCCGATCACCCTCGACGACATCAGCGAAGACGACGCCCGGCAGGCCGGTTTCGCCGACCTGGCCGCCGCCCGCGCGGCGGTGACCGGCGCAGAGGGCGAACTCCACCGCATCCGTTTCCACCTCGCCGGGGCCGACCCGCGCATCGCCCTGCGCGCCGATGCGGACGGCGATCTGACCGAACCGCTGAAGAAACTCGCCCGCCTCGACGCCGGCCCGCGCGGGGCCTGGACGCGCCAGGCGTTGGAGTTGATCGCCCGCCAGCCCGCCACCCGCGCCGGCGACCTCGCGCCGCGGCTCGGCTGGGATACGCCCACCTTCAAGACCCACGTCCGCAAGCTGAAGGCCCTCGGCCTGACCGAGAGCCTGGAGGTCGGCTACCGCCTCTCGCCCCGCGGCGAGGCGGTGCTGGCGCGCCTTGCCGCCGGCGCCGGCGGGGGCTAAGCGGCGCGCCATGCCCCCGGCCCTGGCCTTCCTCGCCAACCCCGACCGGTTCATGGCCTTCTCCCGCTGGGCCGCGCCGATGTTCGGGCTGATCGCCGCCGTCCTGGCGCTGGCGGGCCTGTGGCTCGGCTTCACCGCGCCGGAGGACTACCAGCAGGGCGACACGGTGCGGATCATGTTCATCCACGTGCCGGCCGCGTACCTGTCGATGTTCGTCTACGTCTGCCTCGCCGGCGCGAGCCTGCTCTCGCTGATCTTCCGCCACGCCCTGGCCGACGCCGCCGCCAAGGCCGCCGCCCCGCTGGGCGCGGTCTTCACCGGCCTGGCGCTGATCACCGGCTCCCTCTGGGGCGCGCCGATGTGGGGGACCTGGTGGGTCTGGGACGCGCGCCTGACCTCGGTCCTGGTGCTCTTCCTCTTCTACCTCGCCTACATCGCCCTGCGCGGGGCCATCGACGACGAGGCCAAGTCGGCCCGCGCCGGAGCCATCCTGGCGCTGGTGGGCGCGGTGAACCTGCCGGTGGTGAAGTTTTCCGTCGACTGGTGGAACACCCTGCACCAGGGCGCCTCGGTCTTCCGCGCCGATGGCCCGACCATGACCGCGGTCTACCTCTGGCCGCTGGCCCTGATGGCGCTCGCCTACACCGCGGCGTTCGGCTCGCTCTGGCTGGTGCGCATCCGCGCCGAGGTCTGGAAGAAGCGCGCCGGCGCGGCGGCGCTCGCGGCGGCGAGGGCCTGATGCCGGACTTCGACGCCTCCCCCTACGCCGCCTTCGTCTGGCCCGCCTATGCGGTCACCGCCCTTGCCTTCGTCTGGATGGTCGCCGACAGCCTGATCCGCGCCCGCCGCTGGAAGGCCCGCGCGGACAAGGACCGCAAGTGAAGCGCCTGATCGTCTGGCTGCCGCTGGCGGCCCTCGCGGCCCTGGCGGCGCTGTTCGCCGTCTACGCCCTGAACCGTGACCCTCAGGTCACGCCCCAGGCCATGGTCGGCAAGCCCGTGCCCGCCGTCGCCCTGCCCGGCCTCGACGGCGCCTCGCCCCGCAGCCTCGCCGAGGTCGCCGGCGAGGGTCCGGTGCTGATCAACTTCTTCGCCTCCTGGTGCGCCCCTTGCGAGTTCGAGCACCCCCGGCTCACCGCCCTGAAGGCCAGGGGCGTGCGCATCGTCGGGGTCGCCTACAAGGACGCCCCGCAGAACAGCCAGGCCTTCCTGATGCGCCTGGGCGATCCCTTCGAGCGCGTGGTCATCGACCGCCAGGGGACCGCCGGCATCGAGTTCGGCCTCACTGGCGTGCCGGAAACCTATGCGGTCGACGCCCGCGGGATTATTGTCGGCAAGTTCGCCGGCCCCCTCGACGCCGTCGAAGCCGAACGCTTGGCGGCGCTGGCGGCCCGTTGATCTTGCGTTAACCACGTTCGCCGCTAGCCTCGTCCCATGGCCCTGCCGCCGCTTCGCAACGCCCCCGTCCCCGCCGCGACCCCGCAGGCGCAGCCGCTCCGCGACGCGCGCGCCGCCCAGCGGGCCTTCTTCGAAGCCGCCCTCGGCCGCGCCGGCGCCCCGGAGCCGAAGGCCGCCAAGGCCGAGCCGCCCGCGCCGGTGGACGTCTCCAAGGTCGAGCCCCAGCGCTACGCCCGGCCGGGTTCGATCATCGACATCAAGGTTTAGGAGGCGGCGCGGGCTTTGCGTGGTTCGAGACGCGCTTCGCGCTCCTCACCATGACTAGGTTTTTGCTGACTTAGTCATCCTGAGGGCCCGCGAAGCGGGCGTCTCGAAGGACGCAGGGCCGCTCAGCCTCTAAGGCTCGATCGCCGGCGGCGGGACGGGCGGCGTCTCACCCTTCTCCTTCATGTGCTTCATCATGAAGGGCAGCTGGGTCAGCACGAACAGCACCGACATGATCTGCAGGCCGGGGAAGCGGAACGCCACCCACAGCGGCTCGGGCTGGGTGCGCCAGACGATCTCGTTCAGCACGGCGGTCGCCAGGTAGTAGAGCCCGAACCGCACCGCCAGCGTGCGCCAGGCGTCGTCCGCCAGGTGGATGGTTTCGCCGAGCAGCGCCTTCAGCGGGTTCTTCCTCAGCGCCACCCCGCCCAGCAGCAGGCCGCCGAGCAGGAGGTTGATCACCGTCGGCTTGATCTTCACGAACAACGAGTCGTGGAAGATCAGGGTGAGCCCGCCGAAGATCAGCGCCGCCACCCCGCCGACCAGCGGGATCCAGGCGATCCGCCGCTCCACCACCAACCCTATCGCGAGCGCCGCCGCCGAGCCGGCGACCAGCCACCAGGTGGCCTGCACCAGGTCGCGGTGGATCAGATAGCCGACCAGGAAGGCGAAAACGCCGCCGTAGTCGACCACGCCGCGCACGATCTTCTGGGTCTTGCGGTCGAGCGCCATCGCCTAGTCCTTCAGCCCCACCAGGGAGCGGGCGAAGGCGCGCGGCTCGAAGGGCTGCAGATCCTCGATCCCTTCGCCGACTCCGATCAGCTTGATCGGCGAGTCCGAGGCCTGCGCCACCGGCACCAGCACCCCGCCGCGCGCCGTGCCGTCGAGCTTGGTCATGACGATGCCCGAGACGCCGATCTGGTTGCCGAAGATGTTCTCCTGGGCGAGCGCGTTGCGGCCCACCGTGGCGTCGAGCACCAGCAGGGTCTCGTGCGGCGCCTCCGGCTCCACCTTCTTGACCACGCGGATCATCTTGAGGAGCTCGTCCATCAGCCCCTGCTTGTTCTGCAGCCGCCCGGCGGTGTCGATCAGCACCACGTCGTAGCCCTTGTCCTTCGCGCCGTGCACGGCGTCGAACGCCAGGCCGGCCGCGTCCGAGCCGGTGGGCCGGCCGATGAAGTCGGCGCCGGCCCGGTCGGCCCACACCTTCAGCTGCTCCACCGCCGCGGCGCGGAAGGTGTCGCCGGCCACCACCAGCACCTTGGCGCCGCGGGCGGTGAGGTCGGCG
>DASPLZ010000413.1:0-6576 GCA_035627295.1 Phenylobacterium sp.
GCGTATTTGGACCGCAGCAGGAGCAGCAGCGATCCGATCAGCGATCCAAAGACGCCCACCGCCCAGGCGACCGTCATCCAGGGCGGATAGGACAGGTAGTAAGCGATCTGAGCGTCGGTGAAGCCGCCGGCCCGCAGATAGGCCTCGCCCTGCGTCTTGGTGCAGATGAAGTCGTAGACGCCGAAGCCGTTCCAGAGCGCCGAGACCACCCCGACCACCCACAGATGCCACGGCGCCTTGGCCCGGCCCGCGGGCATGGTTTCCTCGGTCATACGCCCCTCCCCAGCGTTTGCGATACCCGGACTATGCCGGATTTGAGCGAGCGTTCAAGAGCGAACAACTTTTGAGGATATAGTGGTGCATTGCTATTTTTGATTGTCCTTGCTTCGGTGTCGGAATGGTAAGGCAGGTTCGGCGAACACGCGCGCACAAGCGTCAGCGGGAGCTGGAGGAACGCCTCAAGCTTCTGGGCTCGACCTGCCATACCTATGGCTTGGCTATGATGGCGGCGGCGTTGGTGGAACCGTTGACCAAGAGCGTCGCAGTCTCCGTGTCGAACCTGATGGTCGTGGGCGCCGCCATTGTGCTGCATCTTGTCGCATTCTATCTTGCACCGGTAGGAAAGGCGTCCTGATGACCTGGTCTTGGGTGATTACCGCTGGTTTGGTCGGCGGCTTTTTCGCCGGATTGGGCTTCTACTGGAAGCACCAGTTGGACCGGCTGAACGACCACGACGCGCGCTAACCGCTCGATCAGCTGCTCTTGCGATCCCGCATCGCCGCCCAGCGGTCGAGCCGCTCCTTGATCGCCGCCTCGCGCCCCTCGCCCTTCGGATCGTAGAACCGCCGCCGCTCCATGCCGTCCGGAAAATAGTTCTGGCCAGAGAAGCCGCCTTCCACGTCGTGGTCGTAGGCGTAGCCCTTGCCGTAGCCGAGATCCTTCATGAGTCTGGTCGGCGCGTTGCGGATGTGCGCCGGGGGCATCAGCGAACCCGTCTCGCGGGCCGCGCGCTGGGCGGCCTTGAAGGCGGTGTAGGTGGCGTTCGACTTGGGCGCCGTCGCCAGGTGAATGACCAGCTGGGCGAGCGCGATCTCACCCTCCGGAGAGCCGAGGAAGTCGTAGGTGTCCCTGGCGGCGATGGCCAGGATCAGGGAGGTCGGGTCGGCCTCGCCGATGTCCTCGGCGGCGGCGCGGATCAGCCGACGCGCCACGAACAGCGGATCCTCCCCCCCGTCCAGCATCCGCGCCAGCCAGTAGAGCGCCGCGTCCGGGTCCGAACCGCGGATCGACTTATGCAGGGCGGAGATGAGGTTGTAGTGCTCCTCCCGGTCCTTGTCGTAGGCCGGGCTGCGCTTCTGCAGCACCTGGCCGAGTTGGGCGGTGGTCAGCGGGCTCGCCGAACCGATGTTGAACAGGGTCTCGGCCAGAGTCAGCAGGTAGCGGCCATCGCCGTCGGCCATCGCCAGCAGCGCCTCGCGGGCCTGCGGCTCCAGCGGCAGCTCGCGGCCCTCGAAAGCTTCGGCCTTGGCGAGGAGCGCGTTCAGGGCCTCCTCGTCCAGCCGCTTCAGCACGAACACCTGGCTGCGTGAGAGCAAGGCGCCGTTGAGCTCGAACGAAGGGTTCTCGGTGGTCGCGCCGACCAGGGTGACCACGCCCTCCTCCACAAAGGGCAGGAAGCCGTCCTGCTGGGCGCGGTTGAAGCGGTGGATCTCGTCGACGAAGAGCAGGGTCGACTGGCCGGCGGCGCGGCGCGTGCGGGCCGCCTCGAAGGCCTTCTTCAGGTCGGCGACGCCGGAGAAGACGGCCGAAAGCTGTTGGAATTCATAGCCGGCCTCCTTGGCCAGCAGCCGCGCGATGGTGGTCTTGCCGGTGCCTGGCGGGCCCCAGAGGATCATCGACGACAGGCGCTTGGCCTGCGCCATCCGGCGGATGGGGCCTTCCGGGCCGAGCAGGTGGTCCTGGCCCACGACCTCGCCGAGGCTCTGCGGCCGGAGCCGGTCGGCCAGCGGGCCGGGCGCATGGGGCGTGAGGCCCGCGGCTTCGAAGAGGTCGGCCATGCGACCTCAAGTAATCCTTCTCCGAGCCTCGGAGAAGGGAGCTTACCTCAGGCGCTGGCCAGCCATTGGCGGGCCTGGCGCTGGGCCTCGGCGATGTCCTCGCTGGCCATCTCCTGGCTCAGCTCCTTGCGGTAGACCTTAGCCTCCAGCGAGCCGCGCATGGCCGCCAGGTTGAACAGCATGTGCGCCGAGACATAGTCGAGCGGCGCGCCGCCCTGGCCGGTGGAATAGAGCATCCCGAGGCGGAACAGCTCATCTCCCGAGGCGTCCGGGCCCGGCAGCGGCAGGCTGTCGTTGGCCCCTTCCAGTTCACTCGCCAGCATGACGAGGTTCTCCCCTTCCGTTGTCGGCGGAGCCGTTCTGGCTCGCCTGACAACTCTGATATCGGGAGGAGAGTCGATACGGGCTGAACATATGGTTAAGCCAGCAGTCAGCTTGTCGCCGTGGATTTCGCCGCCGACGAACAGCCGACCTGACGGCGCCGTTCAGCCCCAATTCAGGCTCGAGGCGCCAGGCTCGTGCGCAAGATCGAGAATGTTGGCGGCCGGAGCCGCCACGGAAGGAGGCCTTGGTTCATGAAGCGTCTCATTCTCGGCGTCGCCGCCGCAGCCGCCGTGGCCGGCCCGATCGCCGCCGCCAGCGAAGCCGCCGCCCAGCCGCGCGATCGCTGGGAGCGCCGCGATGATCGCTGGGATCGCCGCGGTCAACGCGAAGACTGGCGCGACAACCGCCGTTGGGACCGCAACCGCTACAACGGCTATTACTACCGCAACACCTGGTTCTACGGCCCGCCGCCGCCGGCCTACTACAACGACCGCTACTACCGCCCCGGCTACGCTCCCTGGCGGCGCGGGGCGGTGCTGCCGCGCTACTACCGGGACTACCGGGTGAACGACTACTACCGCTATCGCCTGCGCCCGCCGCCGCGCGGCTACGCCTGGTACCGGGTGGGCGACGACTATCTGCTCGCCGCCGTCGCCTCGGGCCTGATCTTCGACATCATCGACTAGAGCTTGGGAGCGGCGCCGGTCGTCGGCCTTCGGGCCGGCGGCCGGTTGTCCCCGCGCTTACGCACCGCTCACCCTGCCGGGTCTAGGCTGCGAGCTCCACCTTGGGAGCGGCTCATGGCCATCATCGTCCTCGACCCCGGCCACGGCGGGACCGCCAGGCTCGGCGGCTCCAGCCCCAACAACGCGGTCAGCCGCCCGCGCGGCATCCTCGAAAAGCACCTCACCCTGGAGGTCGCCAAGCGGGCGAAGGCCCTGCTGCAGGCCGCCGGCCACGCCGTCTGGCTGACCCGCAACGCCGACGTGAACGTCGCCCTGGCCGACCGCGCCGCGCTGGCGGCGCGCAAGCGGGCCGACATCTTCGTCTCGATCCACTTCAACGGCTGGACGAACGCCGCCGCGCAGGGAACCGAGACCTTCTCCTGGCCCGGCGCCCCTTCGCGTTCGGAGCGACTGTCCCAAGCCCTGCTGGCCAAGGCGGTGCAGGCTACCGGCTACCGGAACCGCGGCGCCAAGAGGGAAACCTTCGGCGTGATCGACCCCTCCCGGCACCTGGCGATCACCGCCGCTTGCCTGGTGGAGCTGAGCTTCATCACCGACCCGGCCGAGGACGCCCGGCTGGACGATGCGGCCTATCTGCAGCGCCTTGGAGAGGCGATCGCCGCGGGCGGCGAGGCCTATCTGGCCAGCCAGTTTCCCCGTCCTCCGGCGCGCCGCGCGGAAGATGGCGTCACAGCCCGTACCGGCGAGCGCGATCCGGCCTGATCACGGCTGGCGCTTAGGCATCTCAGCGGCCAAGGTCGCCGGATGCGCCGGATCATCGTCCTTGGCTGCGCCGGCAGCGGCAAGAGCACCCTGGCGCGCCGCCTGGCCGAGGCCGGCCGCCTCCAGCTCATCGAACTCGACGCGCTCTGGCCGCCGGGAAGCCGGCACGACTTGCACACCTTCCGTCGCCAGCTGGCGGAGCTGCATGCCACGGAGACCTGGGTCAGCGACGGCAATTTCGCCCAGGCGAGCTTCGACATCCGCCTGCCGCGAGCGGACGCAGTGGTCTGGCTGGAGGCGCCGCGCTGGCTTTGCCTCTGGCGCGCCCTCCTGCGGCCGCTGCGGCGCGGCGAACCGCACCGGATCTCAGGCCTGCCGCGCGTGCTCGGCTATATCTGGCGCTTCGACCGCGTGAACCGCCCGCTGATCGAACGCCTGCGCGAGGCGCATGGGCCGGCCGCGCCGGTCATCCGCCTGCGGACCCGTCGAGAGACCGACGCCTTCGTCGCCGAGGTCAGAGCCCGAGCTTCGCCTTCAGGAGCTGATTGACCGCCCCGGGGTTGGCCTTGCCGCCGGTGGCCTTCATCACCTGGCCGACGAACCAGCCGATGGCCTGGGGCTTGTCCTTCACGGCGGCGGCCTGGCCGGGGTTGGCGGCGATCAGATCCTCGACGATCTTCTCCAGCGCGCCGGTGTCGGACATCTGCTTCAGGCCCTGGGCCTCGACGATGGCGCCGGGGCTCCCTTCGCCCGCCCACATCCTCTCGAAGACCTCCTTGGCGATCTTGGAGGAGATGACGCCCTCCTCGATCAGCTGGACGAGCTCCGCGATGGCGGCCGGCGGGATGGGCGAGTCGGCGATGTCGACGCTGCCCGCCGAGAGCTTGGCGGCCAGCTCGTTGGTCACCCAGTTGGCCACCAGCTTGGCGTCGCGCCCCTTGGCGGCCGCCTCGAAGAAGTCGGCCTTGGCCTGTTCGGCGATCAGCACGCCGGCGTCGTAGGGCGAGAGGCCATACTGCGACTGCAGGCGCGCCTTCTTGGCGTCCGGCAGCTCCGGCAGGCTCGCCTCGATCTCCTTGATCCAGGCCGGATCGAGCTTCAGCGGCAAGAGGTCCGGATCGGGGAAGTAGCGGTAGTCGTGCGCCTCCTCCTTGGAGCGCATCGAGCGCGTCTCGCCCTTGTTCGCATCGAACAGGCGCGTCTCCTGGTCGATCTTGCCGCCGTCCTCGAGAATCTCGATCTGGCGGCGCGCCTCGTACTCGATCGCCTGCTGCATGAAGCGGAAGGAGTTGACGTTCTTGATCTCGCAGCGCGTGCCGAAGGGCTCGCCCGGCCGGCGAACCGAGACGTTCACGTCGGCGCGCAGGTTGCCCTTCTCCATGTCCCCGTCGCAGGTGCCGAGGTAGATCAGGATGGTGCGGACCTTCTTCACATAGGCCACCGCCTCGTCGGACGAACGCATGTCCGGCTTGGAGACGATCTCCATCAGCGCCGTGCCCGCCCGGTTGTAGTCCATGTAGGTGGCGTTCGGGTCCATATCGTGGATCGACTTGCCGGCGTCCTGCTCCAGGTGCAGCCGCTCGACGCCGACGGTGAAGGTGGTGCCGTCGTCGCGCTCGACGATCACCTCGCCCTCGCCGACCACCGGGTGCTGGTACTGGCTGATCTGATAGCCCTGCGGCAGGTCGGGGTAGAAGTAGTTCTTGCGGTCGAAGCGCGAGACCTCGTTGATTTGCGCCTTCAGGCCGAGGCCGGACCTCACCGCCTGCTCGACGCAATGGCGGTTGATCACCGGCAGCATGCCCGGCATGGCCACATCGACCAGGCTGACCTGCTCGTTCGGCCCCGCGCCGAAGCCCACCGCCGCGCCGGAGAACAGCTTGGCGTTGGAGGCGACCTGGGCGTGGATCTCCAGCCCCAGCACGATTTCCCAGGGGCCGGTGCGGCCCTGCAGCAGTTTCGAGGTTTCCGTCGTCATGGAGATTACCTAGCTTGCCCGCGCGACCGGCGGAAGGTCCGGCGTCCGAGAAGAGAAACGAGATCCATGAAGCCCATCGCCCTCGCCGTGCTCGCCGCCCTGGCCGCCACGCCCGCCGCCTACGCCGCCTCGCCGGCCAAGCCGTCGGTGGAAAAGACCAGCCTCGCCGACCTCGTGGCCAATCCGTCCACCAAGCCGATCGTCGACAAGTATCTTCCTGGTGTACAGCAGCATCCGCAGTACGGCATGGCCAAGGGCATGAGCCTGAAGCAGCTCTCCGGCTTCCCGCAGGCCCAGCTGACACCGGCGAAGCTCAGCGCCATCCAGGCCGAGTTCGACAAGCTGGCGAAGTAGCTACTCCCTCCCCCTCGTGGGGAGGGTGGATCGGCGCGAAGCGGCGAGACGGGTGGGGGCCGCACTTAGCGCGCCGCAGATGGCGCCCAACAAGCTCAACGAATTCGACGAACGCCGCAGTCCCCCACCCGTCTCGCGGCTCCGCCGCGATCCACCCTCCCCACAAGGGGGAGGGAGAACGCGTCTCACAGCCTCATACTGGCCGCCTCACCACCACTTATCCGGCCGCGCCGTGAAGTTCGCCGCCTGCTCGATGGCGCCGCCGAGCGCAAACAGCGTCCCCTCGTCCAGCGCCCGGCCGATCAGCTGCAGGCCCAGCGGCAGGCCGTTGGCGTCCAGCCCCGCCGGCACGCTCATGCCCGGCAGGCCGGCGAGGTTCACGGTCACGGTGAAGATGTCGTTCAGGTACATCGCC
>DASPLZ010000414.1:0-2503 GCA_035627295.1 Phenylobacterium sp.
CAGGCCCAATTCCTCGGCGGCGAGGCGGCGGATGCCCTCGCGGTTCATGGTCAGCTGGGCGGCCCTGGCGGTGGGGATCACCGTCGCCAGGCCCTCGGCCTCGATCGCCGCCAGCTCGTCGGTGGCGATGGCCTCGATCTCCGGCACGATCAGGTGCGGGCGTTCCTGCTCCACCAGGGCGCGCAGCGCCTTGGCGTCGGTCATCTGGATCACGTGAGCCCGATGCGCCACCTGGTGGGCCGGCGCGTTCGGATAGCGGTCGACGGCGATCACCTCGCAGCCCAGCCGCTGCAGCTCGATGGCCACCTCCTTGCCGAGCTCGCCGGCGCCGAGCAGCATCACCTTGACGGCGGAGGGGGAGAGGGGCGTGCCGAGGTTCATGGCCTTCGGTGAAGCCGAGCCTCGCCCGAAGGTCAATCGCTGTTGGGCCGTGCGTGGTTCGAGACGCGCTGCGCGCTCCTCACCATGACGAGGTCGGTGCTGAGTGAGTCATCCTGAGGAGGTCGCGAAGCGGCCGTCTCGAAGGACGCACGGCCTGTCAGGCGCCCGCCGCCGCCCCTTTCGCGAACGCCTGCTTGCAGACCTCGTCGCCGAAGGCCTCGGAGAGCTGCTTTCGGGCCGGGCCCATCTCGACGATGGCCACCCGGCCGCCGACGATGGTCTTGCCGATCTTGTAGCGGCCGACCTCGGCGCCGGTGGCCGCGTCCTTCAGCACCGCCTCGCCGCGGATGCGGTTGCGGCCGACCAGGACGGTGGTGATCACTGGGTTGGTGCGCGAATAGCTGGAGACGGTGGCCTCCAGGATGAGCGGCCTCTGGCCGGTGGCGCAGGCGTCGAGCTTGGCCTTCACCTCGCTCTCGAAGATCGACTTGAAGTCCGGCCCCACGTCGGCGTCGACGGTGTTGGTCAGGGTGACGGTCTCGACGCGGCCGTCGCGGGCGATGTCGGCGGCCACCGGCGCCACGGCTTCGGAGCGGGACATGCTGATGCAGGCGGTCATCAGCGGCGCGGCGGCGGCGACCGCGACCAGGGTCTTCAAGGACATGCAGCTCTCCCAGCGGGTGTCGTCACCCGTAACGCCCAGCTTGGCCGTTTGTTACGCCGCCTTCAACGTCTCGGCGAGGAGCCGGCCTTCCGCGGCGCGGCTGGAGCGGGCGCGCCAGGCCACCACGATCTCGCGCGAGGGGTGCTCGGCCTGCAGGGGGCGGACGGCGAGGCCCGTCTGGGCCGCGAGCCCGGCGTCCACCGCCATGGCCGGCAGGAAGGTCACGCCCAGGCCCGAGCCGACCATCTGCACCAGGGTGGGCAGCGAGGTGGCCTCGAACACCTCGGCGTCGGGCGCCGACTTCGGCGGCGGCAGGCCGCAGGCGGCCAGCGCATGGTCGCGCAGGCAGTGGCCGTCCTCCAGCAGGATCAGGTCCTGCGGGTCGAGGGTCTCCAGCGCCACCTTCTTCTGGGCGGCGATCGGGTGGCCGGCGGGGGCGGCGGCGAGGAGTTCGTCGTCGGCGACGTGGGCGTAGGCGAGGCCGGCCATGTCGTAGGGCAGGGCGATCAGCGCCGCGTCGAGGTCGCCGGCCTTCAACCCCGCCACCAGACGCGAGGTGAGGTCCTCGCGCAGATAGAGCCTGAGCGCCGGGAAGGCCTTGCGCAGCACCGGCAGGGCGCGCGGCAGGAGGAACGGGGCGATGGTCGGGATCACCCCCAGGCGGAAGCGGCCGGAGAGCGGCTGGCCCGCCGCCTTGGCCGCCAGCACCAGCTCCTCGGCCTCGGCGAGGATGCTCTTGGCCCGCGCCAGGGCGCCCTCGCCCATCGCCGTCAGTATGACCCCGGAGCGCGCCCGCTCGACCACCGGCCCGCTAAGGATCTTCTCCAGCTCCTGGATGCCGGCTGACAGCGTCGGCTGGGTGATGTGGCCGGCCTCGGCGGCCCGGCTGAACGAGCCGTGGTCGGCGAGGAGCTTGAGGTACTGGAGCTGGCGCAGGGTGGGGAGCATGGACAGTAGATAGTCCATGTCTATGCGAAAGCCACAGAACATAGCCTCTCCCTCCCCCTTGTGGGGGAGGGTGGGCGGCGCGAACGCGCCGGTCGGGTGGGGGACGGCTGGTTCTCAGCTATCGCGGCGAGTCAGCAAGACCCCCACCCGTCCCGCTTCGCCGCCCACCCTCCCACGAGGGGAGGGAGAAGCATAGCGCCAGTCTATAGTTATCACTGATAATATTGCTTTGACTTCGCGCCGGCCAAGCCGCAAATCCGGTCCCGGCGAAGCGCTCCCCCGCTCCGCCTTTTTCATGTTTGCAAAGCCTCTCGCGAAGGAGCCCCGCCCCATGCTCGGTGTCGGCCAGACCCTGCCTGATTTCAAAGTCGTCGGCGTGAAGCCGAAGTTCATGCGCCACGAGGAGAACGGCGAGAGCGCGTTCGAGACGCTCACCAAGGAAAGCTTCCCGGGCAAGTGGAAGGTCATCTTCTTCTACCCGAAGGACTTCACCTTCGTGTGCCCCACCGA
>DASPLZ010000415.1:0-12075 GCA_035627295.1 Phenylobacterium sp.
CTGGTCGGCGTCGAACGGCGCGCCTGGCGGGTGGAACGCCACCGCCTTCCAGCCGTCCTTCCAGAGGCCGCGGTGGCCGAACATCTCGAAGTACTGCGGGCGGCCGCGGGCCGGGGCGTCGGCGCTCTTCAGGGCGGCTGCGAAGCTCTCGCCCTCCAGCGGGATCTGGGTCTCGCCGGCGATCACTTTCGGCGGTTCGACGCCCAGGAGGTCGAGGATGGTCGGGGTCAGATCGCAGGCGTGGCGGAAGCCGTGGCGCAGCTCGCCGCGCGCGGTGATCCCCTTCGGCCACGAGACCACCAACGGGTCGCGGATGCCGCCGCCGTGGGTGTTCTGCTTGTAGCGCTTGAGCGGCGTGTTCGACGCCATCGCCCAGCCGTGCGGGAAGTTGGAGTGGCTGTTCGGCCCGCCGACCTCCTCCAGGTTGGCCAGCTTCTCGGGGATCGGCTCGCCCTTGAAGTTGTAGGGCCCCATAGCGTTGACGAAACCCCAGGGGCCGCCCTCCTGGCTCGCGCCATTGTCGGAGAGCACGAGGATCAGGGTGTCGTCCTTCAGGCCCGCGTCCTTCAGGAAGCCGATCAGCCGGGCGAGCTCGCGGTCGGCGTGGTCGAGCATGCCGGCGAAGGCGCTCTGCAGGCGGGTGAACACCTTGCGGCTGTCGGCGTCGTGGCTGTCCCAGGCGGCGACGCCGTCGTTGCGCTCGGGCAGGCGCGTGTCCGGCGGCACGACGCCGAGGGCCTTCTGGCGTGCGAGGCGCTGCTCGCGCTCCACGTCCCAGCCGTGCGCGAAGACCGCGTCATAGCGCTCGATGATCTCCTTGGGCGCCTGGTGCGGGGCGTGGCAGGCGCCGGGGGCGAACCAGAGCAGCCACGGCAGGTCCGGCGCATTGGCCGCGTGGTCGGCGATGAAGCGGATCGACTGGTCCACCAGGTCCGAGGTGAGGTGATAGCCCTCCTCGAAGGTCGCCGGCGGCGGGATCGGCGTGTTGTCGCGCACCAGCTCCGGCGCGAACTGGTCGGTCTCGGCGTCCATGAAGCCGTAGTAGCGGTCGAAGCCGCGGCCCAGCGGCCAGCCGTCGAAGGGGCCGGTGGGGCCGGTCTCGGTCAGCGAGGTGGCGTGCCACTTGCCGACCATGTAGCTGCGGTAGCCGTGGGGCTTCAGCATCTCCGGCAGCGTCCCGGCCTGGCGGCTGATCTTGCCGCGATAGCCGGGGAACCCTGAGTCGAAGTTGGCCAGGCAGCCCATGCCGACCGAGTGGTGGTTGCGGCCGGTGAGCAGCGCCGCCCGCGTGGTCGAGCACATGGCGGTGGTGTGGAAGCCGGTGAAGCGCAGGCCCTCGGCGGCCAGGGCGTCGATCGTCGGCGTCGCGATCGGCGAGCCATAGCAGCCGAAGTCAGAGAAGCCGACATCGTCGAACAGGACCACCAGGATGTTCGGCGCGCCCTTCGGCGGCCTCGGGCTCTGCGGCCAGAAGGGCGTGGAGTCGGCGAGCGTCTTGCCGATCTTGGCGGTCATGTGGTTCTCCCCCGCGGGTCGGCCGTGCGTCCTTCGAGACACCCGCTTCGCGGGCTCCTCAGGATGACCAAAGCAGCAACAACCTTAGTCATGGTGAGGAGCGCGAAGCGCGTCTCGAACCACGCAAAGCCTGCCCGACGCGAACTTGTGAGCGAGCTCTATCGATACGGTCTTTCCGCATCACTTCCGGGGCGTCGGCGCAAGCCCCAGACCGGAATCTCCCTTCACGATTTGCCGACCGAGGCCGCTATTCAGCCGCGCGGAAGGCGCGGACCATCAGGGTGGCGGGCAGGCGCCACTGCTCGGCCTGTGCGGTAGGGTAGGAGAAGACCAGGGTCGCCACGCCCTTCGGCGTGCGGTGGTAGGCGGCGTGGGTCGTGCGGTCGGCGACGGTGAAGGCCACTTCCATGTCGTCGTCGATGCGCGTGCCGTCGAGCAGCGTCTTGTTCTCGTTCTCGCTGGTGCGCTCGGCGACGAACGCGCGCCAGGCGGCGTCGTCCATGGGGGCGTCCCGGCGCAGGACCAGCCGCGCCTCGCCGTCCGCGCTGGCGTAGCGGCCGGGCTCGGCCTGGGCGGCGAGGAGGGCGAGCGGGACGCCGCCCTTCCAGCCTTCGCCGCTGGCCGGGGTCCAGCGCCACTCGGCCTGCTTCTGGGTTCGGGCGGCGCGCAGCTGCTCCAGGTCGCCGACCCGGATCAGGCCGGCGGCGGGCCGCCCCTGGGCGTCCTGCCAGGCGGCCAGCGCCTTGCGCTCCTGCGGGCCGGGCGGGCCGTCCTCGGGGTCGTTGCGAAAGCCGGGGGTGAAGCCGGCCCAGTCGAGCAGGTCGGCGAGCTCGAGCCCGCCGACGGCGCCCTCGGGCGCCAGCACGCCGAGGTCGCCGAGGTCCAGGCTGGTCAGCCGCACCAGCTGGGCCTCGCCAGCCTGCTCGGGCGTTCCGGGGCCGTTGTAGGTGAACGCCGAGGTGGTCGACGCCGGATCGAGCAGGGCGCCCTCCAGCTGGAGCACCTCGTAGAGCGCCTCGCCCTGCACCTTGCAGCGCTGGGCCTCGCAGGCCCCGACCGCGCCGCCGCCCTTGGCGCGGGGCTGCAGCATGGCGAGCCAGCCGGACATCTCGTGGCGTTCGGTGTTCGGGACCGGCCAGACCTCCACGTCGAGGATGAACCGCGGCGGCGCGCCCGCCCCGGCGGAGGGCGGCAAGCCGCCCGCGAAGACCATCCGCTCGGCCGCGGCCGGATGGGCGCAAGCCAGGGTGGCGAGGGCGATGAGCCAGTGGCGCATCAGGGCGCGTAGGGCCTGAAGGCGCGCACCGTCGCCGGCTCGGTGATCGCCCAGGCCTCCGCCTCGGCGGCGGGATAGCTCAGCACCATCCGCACCACGCCGCCCTCGCGGCGGTGATAGACCTCGGAGACGTTCTTGCCGCCTTCGGTGTAGGCGATCTCCATGTCGTCGTTCACCCGCGTATAGCCACGGCCTTCGCGGCCTTCGCGGTCGGCGGTGCGGGCCTCGACGAAGGCGTCCCACGCCTCGTCGGTCATCGGCGGTTCGGCGGTGAACTCCACATAGGCCTCGCCGCCCGCGCTGGAGAAGCGCCGCCCGACGCCGTCGGGGCCCGCGCCGCTGGCGACCTCCAGGGTCCCGGCCGGATAGGCGCCCGACCAGCCGCGGCCCTGGATGTTCTGCCAGAAGATCCGCCGCTGCTCGGCCTCGGCCTCGGCGCGCAGGGCGGCGAGGTCGTCGGCCAGGATCAGGCCGCCGCCGGCCCGCTCGCGCGCCTGCTGCCATTGGGCCAGGCCCCGGCGCTCGCGGTCGCCCGGCGGGCCGTCTTCGAAGTCGTTGGTGAAGCCCTGTTCGAAGCCCAGGATGTCCAGCCATCCGGAGAGCTGCTGGGCGGTGACCGCATCGGGCGGGGCGAAGGCGGAAAGGCCCGGCGCCGCGCCGTCGAGCGCGGTGAACCGCACTGTCCCCTTTTCCGGCTCCTGGCCGTAGAGGGTGAAGGTGTAGCGGCCCTCGACCGGCCCGGCCGCCGCTCCGCCCAGGTCGGCCGCGATGGCCAGTTCCCCGCCCTCGAGGCCGGCGGTGATGGCGCAACGGCCGGAGACGCAGGTCTCGCTGAAGTCGTCGCCGCCCAGGGCCGGGTCGAGCACGGCCAGCCAGCCGGAGAGCTGGCTTTCGAACGCCTCGTAGCCGGGCGACAGCTGGGCGTCGACGACGATGCGCTTCGGCGCGGCCTCGCCGCCGCCTGCGAGTTCGCCCAGCCAGCGCCGCGTCTGAGGCGCCTCCTGCGCCGCCGCGGGCGCCGCGGCGAGCGCCAGGGACAGTCCGATCCAGACCTTGAGCATGTCTTCAGCCTACGTTCACGGGGCGCGGCTATGCTTGGCCGCGACGCTTGAGGCGTCAACGGCCTGCGGCGCGGAAACCACATCCGGCCTTTCGCGCGCGACCCGCGGCGAACCAAGCACGCGCTTTCACGTTGGAGTCGCCAAGATGCTTGGCTTGCCGAAAGTGGCGCGGAGGCGCCCGAAGAACGTGTTGGAGATGGGCTGGGCCTGTTTCGAGTGCGCCGCAACTGGCCGCACCGAACACCTGCCGACCTCCGAAGACTATCCGGATGACGTGGTGCGCCGCTTCACCTTCACGGCCGGCGGCGGCCTCGGCTGGAAGATCTCGGCCATCGGCACGCCGCGCGAGACGCCGGCGCCCTGGAAGATCGTGGTGGTCACCGGCGCCCCGTCCTGGGCCGAATACTGGGCGCCGGCGCTGGCGGCCCTGCCGCCGGATCGCGAGATGGTGGTGGTCGACCGCCCCGGCTACGCGGGCTCCGAGCCGATCGAATATGTCGGCGACATCCGCCTGCAGGCCAGGGCGCTCCTGCCGCTGCTTGACGCCAAGCCCGGACAGAAGGTCCTGCTCGTCGGCCAGTCGTACGGCGCGGCGATCGCCACCCTCATGGCTGAACTGCATCCGCAGAGGCTGGCCGGCGTGGTGCTGCTTTCCGGCTTCTTCGGGGTGACGGGGCCCACGGCCACCTGGTTGGTGCGGCTGGGCTCCAAGGTGCTCAAGTTCATTCCGCGTGACCTGCGCCACGCGGTGATCGAGGTCTCCGAACAGGCCAGCCAGCTCGACGCCATGCGCCGCGCGCTGACCCGCCTGCGCATGCCGGTGCACGTGATCCACGGCGACGCCGACGACTTCGCGCCCATCGAGGTGGCCGAGGCCCTGGTGCGCGAGACCCGTACGCGCCGGCCCGTGCGCTTCGAACGCGTGCCGGGGGCCAACCACTTCATGAACGAAGGCCCGGTCGAGCCCCTGCTCGCCGCCCTGGAGGCCTGCCTGCCGGCCAAGCCCGCGTGGCGCTGGCCGCAGTTCAGGCTGCCGCAGGTGACGCTGCCGAAGATCGAGTGGCCGCAGCTGGCGCCGGTCCGGCGGCCGGCGGCCTGATCACGCGGCGGGCCGCGGCGCCTGCAGGGCGGGCATCTCCAAAATTGGGCGAGCAGTGTTCTCCTGCTCGCCCTTGGAAGGTGAGGCGCATTGCGTCATTGGGAGGAAACGCGCCTTGCCTCGACAGGCGCGGTTCGAACCGCGTTCGGCAAGACCCGCCGGGGATGTACCAAGTGGCGTTCGTGAGATGATCACCCGAGCCAAGGCCGCGTATCACGCGACCAGCAGCGTGAAGGCGAGGGCGCTGGATGCGGCGGCCCGCATCCTGGCCGCCCAGGGCGTCGAGCAGCTCAACCTGCGTTCGATCGCCGAGGCGGCGGGCATCGGCACCGGCTCGATCTACCACTACTTCGAGAGCAAGGACGAGCTGCTGCTGAACCTGGCCCTGATGGGTTTCGAGGATCTGCGCCGAGACATCCTGCAGCAGCAGGCCGACCCAAAGTACGGCTCGCCGATGCGCGGCGCGGCGCGGGCGTTCCTGACCCTGGTGGGCGAGCGGCAGGCGCTCTTTTCGGTGATGTTCAGCGAGCGGTTGCTGGCCGGGTTCGAGCAGTTGCGGGAGGCCGAGCAGCGGGCGTTCGAAGCCTACCGCAGGGCGGTGCTGACGGACGGGCGGATCCCGCCCGAGCACCAGGAGGACGCGGCCCTGGCGATCTGGGCGCTGGGGCGCGGGATCGCGGCCGTGATCCACTCCTATCCGCAGGGCAAGGCGCCGCCGGAGGTGGTCGAGCGCCTGCTGGCCGGCGGGCGTTATCTGATCGAACGGTCGGCGGCCTAGAGTTCAGACGCGTCGGCCGGCGCAACCGGCTTCCGCTTCCGCCTGACGCGCTCTAGGCCCGGCGGGGGATCACCACCGGCAGGGTCTCGTAGCCCTTCACGAAGGTGGAATAGACGCGCTTGGGCGGGCCGGTGACGACGATCTCCGGGAAGCGCTTGAGGATTTCCTCCCAGATGATGGTCAGCTGCAGCTCGGCCAGGCGGTTGCCGACGCAGCGGTGGATGCCGAAGCCGAAGGAGATGTGCTGGCGGGGGCGTTCGCGGTCGATGATGTAGTCGTTCGGCCGCTCGATGACCTCTTCGTCGCGGTTGCCCGAGACGTACCACATGACGACCTTGTCGCCTTCGCGGATCTGCCGGCCCTGGAACTCGAAGTCGCGGGTCGCGCGGCGGCGCATGTGGGCGAGCGGGGTCTGCCAGCGGATGGTCTCGGAGACCATCGAGGCGATCAGGCCGGGGTTCTCGCGCAGCTTCTGGTACTGGTCCGGGTTCTGGTTCAGCGCCAGGATCGAGCCGGAGATGGTGTTGCGGGTGGTGTCATTGCCGCCGACGGTGAGCAGCACGACGTTCCCGAAGTACTCGCGCGGCTCCATGTTCCGGGTGGCCTCGCCGTGGGCCAGCATGGAGACGAGGTCGCCGGTCGGCGGGGCGTTCACCCGCGCGTTCCAGAGCTCCGTGAAGTAGGCGTGGTACTCCTGGAAGATCTGCATCTTGTGCTCGACGGACTCGACCAGGCCCTGGCCGGGCGCGGCGGTGACCACGTCGGACCAGTAGATCAGCCGGCGGCGGTCTTCCTGCGGCATGCCGAAGAGGGTGGCCAGCGTCATGCCGGTCAGCTCCTTGGAGACCAGGTCCACCCAGTCGAACTCCTCGCCGATCGGCAGGTTGTCGAGGATGCCCGCCGCCCGCTCGCGGATCAGCGGGCTGAGGACCTGCAGGTTGGCCGGCGAGACCGCCGGGCTGACGGTCTTGCGCTGCACGTCGTGCTTGGGCGGGTCCATGGCGATGAACATCGGCAGCGGGCCGTTCTCGCCCTGCTGCGAGCCGATGGTGATGCCCGGCTCGGAGGAGAACACCTCGTGATTGGTGTCCACCGCCATGATGTCGTTGTACTTGGTGATCGACCAGTAGGGGCCGAACTCGCTTTCCGGCGTGTAGTGGACCGGACTCTCCTTACGCAGCCGCTCGAAGTAGGGCCACATCAGGTCGGCCTGGAAGAGCGCCGGCTGGGCCGGGTTCAGCTTTTCCAGCGGTTCGGCGTAGGCGGCTTCGCGGGCCGATTTCAGGTCGATGGCGCCGTCGGCCATGAGGCTCCTCCCTGGACAGGTCTGATGCAGGGAACGCCGTCGAACAGTGTTCCGCAAGCGCGCCGGGCCGCGCGGGCGACCCGGCGCCTTTGAGGTCTAGAAGCGGTACTGCAGCTCCACGCCGAAGGTGCGCGGATAGATCGGCTTCACCGTCTGGCGCGGCCCGGTGACCGCCGAGAGCGAGCTCAGGGACGACGAGTCCAGGCCCACTTCGTCGAAGGCGTTCTTCACGAAGCCGATGACCGTGAAGCGGTCCTCGGCGTCGCGCCACAGGAGGCGGGCGTCCACCACCTCCACGCTCGGCGCCTGGTAGCCCGGGTTGGCGAAGATCGTGGTCAGCTTGTCGTCGGTGTAGGTGTAGGTCACCCCCGCGGTCAGCGAGCCGGCGTCGAACTGGAAGGTGTAGTTCGCCCCCAGGCTGAGCTTGTTCTTCGGCGACAGCGGCAGGTCGTTGCCGACCAGCGTCTGCGGCTGGTTGCCGTTGGGCAGGGCCGCGCCCGTCGGGCGGGCGCCGGGGGCGAGGGCGCGCGGGTCGTTGGTGTCGACGAAGCAGCAGCCGTCGGTGATCTCGGTGTTCAGATAGGCGTAGTTGGCGAACAGCTCGAGGTTGTCGATCGGGTTCCACTGGGTCTCCAGCTCCAGGCCCCAGACCTCGGCGTCGAGGTTGAGGAACTGGCTGGCGGTGATGGTGCCGAGCGCGACGGTGAGCGGGGTCTGGAAGCCCTTGTAGTCCGACCAGAAGAGCGCCGAGTTGACCCGCAGGCGGCCGAAGAAGTCACGCTTCAGGCCGATCTCGTAGGAGTCGACGTACTCGGGGTCGGCGTAGGGGTTGGGCGTCAGGCCGTTGGAGCCCAGCCAGCCGCCGGACTTATAGCCGCGCGAGTAGCGGGCGTAGAGGTTGGTCTCCGGATCCGGCTCCCACTGCACCCCGACGGTGCCGGTGAAGGCGTCCCAGTCGCCGGCGAGGTCGCGGCGCAGGCCGCCGCCGTAGGGGTTCACATAGAGGTCGGCGGTGTCCGCATTGGCCGCGCAGCTGGCCAGGGTGGTCCCGCCGCAGACCTGCAGGGTGGTGATGTCGACCGCCGCGGCCTGCGCCGCGGCCAGGGGGAAGCCCGCCTGGAAGAAGCTCAGCGCCAGGGTCGGCAGGCGCGCGACGTAGCGGGCGGTGTCGTAGCCGTCCTTTTCGTCCTTCGTGTAGCGGAGGCCGGCGGTGAGGGTGAAGTTCTCGGCGAACTCGTAGTCGATCTGGCCGAAGGCGGCGTAGGACTTGCTCTCCAGGTGGCCGTTGACGGTCAGGAACGCCCCGTTCGGGTTCGCCTGCGAGGGCGCGCCCTGCAGGGTCAGCGGCGCGAACATCGCGTTGTCGCCGACCACGCGGATGCCCTGCGGCTGGTCATACTCCTGATAGTACTGGAAGGCGCCGACGATCCAGTTCAGCGGCCCGCCCGAGTTCGACGAGATGTTGATCTCGTTGGAGAACCAGGACTGCTTCTCCTGGTAGAAGGTCCGCGCGTCGGTCGAGACGCCGGTGGCCGTGAAGCTCGGGATCGGGCCCGGGCCGTCGAGGTCCAGGGTGATGTTCTGCGTGCCGGTGCGCGGCGTCAGGTCGGAGTCCGAGCCGGTGTCGTAGGTGTACTGCTGATAGCCGCCCAGGTACTTCACCGTGACCGTGTCGAGATCCCAGGTCAGGTCGAAGTGCAGGCGGTGGTGGTCCGACAGGCTGCCGATCGAATCGAAGTTGTAGTTGACCTTGTAGGGGTCCGAGAGGCTGGCGGGATTGCCGCCGGTGTAGCCGTAGGCGGTGTTGTAGTAGAGCGCAGAGGTGCCCGCGCCGGTCAGCGAGACGGTGTCGAGCGGGCTGACCACGGTCTCGAAGGTGTTGCCGACGCCGAAGGTGTCGTCCCAGTCGAACTTCGAATAGCGCAGGCGGGCGACCACGTTCTCGCCGAGGTCGGCCTCGATCTGGGCCTCGACCATCCAGCGCTTGACCTTGCCGACGTCCTCGCCGGGACCGACGTTCTCGATGAAGCCCTTGTTGCGGCGCTCCAGCGAGCCGCCGAGCAGGAACCGCAGGCCCTCGGCGATCGGGCCGGAGACCAGGGCGTCGGTGCGCCAGGATTCATAGTTGCCGACCATGCCGCGCACTTCGCCCTCGAAGCTGTCCGAGGGGCGCTTGGCGATGACGTTCAGGGCGCCGCCGATCGAGTTGCGGCCGTAGAGGGTGCCCTGTGGGCCGCGCAGCACTTCCGTCCGCTCGATGAAGAGGGGCGGGGTCGAGGCGTCGGCCATCGAGTTGGAGAAGATGCCGTCCGAATAGAGCGCCACCGACGGGTCGGTGCCGATGGCGTTGGTCAGGCGCCCGAAGCCGCGAATCGAGAGGCGGTCGTTGTTGGTGTAGCTGAGGCTGGGCGTCACCCGCGCCAGGTCCTCGACGGTGTTGACCCCCAGGACGTCGCGGCGCTCGGAGGTGTAGGCCGAGACGGCCACCGGCACGTCCTGCAGGCTCTGCTCGCGCTTCTCGGCGGTGACGACCAGCTCTTCGATGGTGCTGACCGGCTGGCCCGTGGCGTCCTGCGCCAGGGCCTGCGGCGCGATCGCCACGACAGCGGCGGCGGAAACGCTGCCCAGGAGGAGCCTGCGCATGGCGCAAGCGGCTTCAAAACGGCGCACTGCCGCAACGTCAGACATTCAAATTCCTCCCAGACGGACGCTCTTAAAGTCGCCGAACCCGCCGAGCAGTCCGGTTCGAACATGGTTCGACAAGCCCGCCGGGCGGCTGCCGGGGCGGAGGTGATCATTGATCATCTTGTGTGGCGGCCGCGCCACATGCGTTGCGACCCGCGCGCGCTCCCTGGGCGGGTTCCCCCCAGATGGTCGCGCGGGCGCTGTTCTTGCCGGCCCCCGATGAAAGCGCCGGCCGGCTTCCCATGTAAAAGGACGGGGAAGGAGACCACGCCCATGTGCCGCAACATCAAGACGCTGTTCAACTTCGACCCGCCCGCCACGGACGAGGAAATCCGCGACGCCGCGCTGCAGTTCGTCCGCAAGCTGTCCGGCTTCAACGCGCCCTCGAAGGCCAACCGCTTGGCCTTCGACACCGCCGTCGACGAGGTCGCGGCGGCGGCCCACCGACTGTTCGACAGCCTCGAAACGACCGCCAAGCCCAAGGACCGCGAGGAAGAAGCCGCCAAGGCCAAGGCGCGATCCGCCGAGCGCTTCGGTCTGAAGCAACCGGCGTAGCCGCGGGTCGCTGGGCGGCTCAGAAATCCATCGTCACCGACAGCGACACTCGCCGCGGGCTGGTGTTGAAGTTCCGGTAGCCGACCGCCCGTCTCACTCGTAGCGCAGGGCCGTCACCGGCTTGGCCTTCGCCACGTTGAGGGCGTGGATCAGCACGGTCATCAGCGCGATGGCCAGCGCGCCTGCGCCCGCCGCCAGGAAGGTCCAGGGGGCGATGTCGACGCGGTAGGCGAAGCCGGAAAGCCACCAGGTCAGGATCAGCCAGGCCGCCGGCCAGGCGATCAGGTTGGCCCACAGCACCGGCTTGGCGAACTCCCAGAGCAGCAGCTTCAGGATGTCGCCGGAGCTGGCCCCCATGGCCTTGCGCACGCCGATCTCCTTGGTCCGCCGCTCGGTGGTGAAGGCGCTGAGGGCGAAGAGGCCGAGGGCGGCGACGCTGAGCGCGATCAGGCCGGCGATGGCCACCGTCGCGCCCTGGATGATGGTGTCCAGATAGAGGCGCAGGCTGAACTGACCCACGAAATAGCGGATCATCGGCTCGCCCTGGCCCACCCGCTTCCAGATGCGGTCCATGGCCGACAGGGTCTCGGGAACCTGGCCGGCGTCCAGCTTCACGGCCAGGGCGATGAAGCTCGGCGGGGCGATGCGGCCGATCCCGTAGACGAAGGGCTCGATCGGTTGGCGCACCGAGCCCAGGGTGAAGTCCGGCACCACGCCGATGATCTCCGAGGGCTTGCGCGCCTGGTCCACCGGGCCCTCCCGGCGCAGGGTCTCGTCCCAGAAGCCGTCCCAGACGATGGTCTTGCCGATCGCTTCCTGAGGGGTGCGGAAACCGAGTTGGCGCACGGCGGTCTCGTTCAGGATCACCGGCTGGTAGGCGTCGGGATTGTCGAGCGCTCCGTCCGCTGGCCGCCGCTCGTCGAACAGCCGCCCGGCCAGGGGCTTGACGCCGAACACCTCGAAAAAGCCGAAATCGACAGGGGCGCGGGCGACGTTCACCGTGCGTGTCCCCACCGAAACGTCGGTGTGGCTGTTGGTGAGGTTCGCGGCCTCGGCGGTGGCGCAGCCGGCGGCCTTCACCCCAGGCAGGCGACGCAGTTCATCGCGCAGGGTGGTCGAACAGGGGCGCGAGAGGACGAACAGCGTCTGGTCCTTGTCGAGCCGCATGCCCTCGTTGAGCGCGAAGACGGTCTGGCGAGCGATGGTGATCGCCACCAGGGTCAGGCCGATGAGCACTGCGAACTGGGCGATCACCAGGGCCTGGCGCACGCCGCCGCCGCCCACCGAGGCGACCGGGCCGCCCTTGAGCACCGTCGAGGGGCGGAAGCTCGACAGCACCAGGGCCGGGTACGCCCCCGCCAGCACCGCGATCAACACCAGCGCGACGAGCACCGAAAGTCCGAGGGCCGGGTCGGTGAGATAGTCGAAGGTCATCCGCCGCTGGGTGAAGGCGTTGAAGGCCGGCATGAGCAGCTCGGCCAGCGACAGCGCCAGGACCGCGGCGGCGATCACATAGAGGAAGGCCTCGCCCATGAACTGCCAGATCAGGTCCCGCCGCGTGGCGCCGGCCGCCTTGCGCACCCCGACCTCCACCGCGCGTCGGGCGGCGCGAGCGGTCATCAGGGTCACGAAGTTGATCGCCGCCACCACCACGATCAGCAGCCCCACCGCGGCGATCGCCGCCAGGATTGCCGGATCCACCGAAGCCTTTGCGTTGAAAGCCTCGGCCGTCGACCGCGTCAGGTGAATGCGGTTGAGCGGCAGGAAATGGGTCTGCCGCTTGGCGCGCCGCGCCTCCTG
>DASPLZ010000416.1:0-7876 GCA_035627295.1 Phenylobacterium sp.
CGGCTGGGACCCAGGCGCCGAGCCCGAGGGGATGGTCGGCTCCGAACGCGTGCTCAATCAGGACGAGATCGACAGCCTGCTGGGCTTCGACCTCAACGACGAGGACGCCGCCGAACGCTCGGGCATCCGCGCCATCATCAACTCGGCCCTGGTCTCCTACGAGCGCCTGCCGATGCTGGAGATCGTCTTCGACCGCCTGGTGCGGCTGATGACCACCTCCCTCAGGAATTTCACCAGCGACAACGTCGAGGTCAGCCTCGACAACATCTCCTCGATCCGCTTCGGCGACTACCTGAACTCCATCCCCCTGCCCGCCATCCTCTCGGTGTTCCGCTGCGAGGAGCTGGACAACATGGGGCTGCTGACGGTCGACTCGAACCTGATCTATTCGATCGTCGACGTGCTGCTCGGCGGCCGGCGCGGCACCGCCGCCATGCGCATCGAGGGCCGTCCCTACACCACCATCGAGCGGGTGCTGGTGGAGAAGATGGTGGAGGTCGTCCTCGCCGACGCCAAGGCCGCCTTCGAGCCCCTGACGCCCGTCACCTTCACCCTCGATCGGCTGGAGACCAACCCGCGCTTCGCCGCCATCGCCCGGCCGGCAAACGCCGCCATCCTGGTGAAGCTGCGCATCGACATGGAAGACCGCGGCGGGCGCATCGAGCTCTTGCTCCCCTACGCCACCCTCGAGCCCATCCGAAAGATGCTGCTGCAGCAGTTCATGGGCGAGAAGTTCGGGCGCGACAACATCTGGGAAGGCCACCTGGCCACCGAACTCTGGACCACCCAGGTGGACGTGCGCGCGGTGCTCGACGAGCAGCAGATCCCGCTCGGCGAGGCTCTCGCCCTGCAGGTCGGCCAGACCATCATGCTGAACGCCACGCCCGAGAGCCTCATCGAGCTGAAGGCCGGCGGCATCAGCCTGACCCGTGGCCGCATGGGCCGCCGCAACCACCACATCGCCGTGCGGGCCGAAGCGCCCCTTTCCCCACAAGCCAAGCAAGCCGTCCAGAGGTTGAAATGAGCGCCATCGCGATCACCATGAACCTGCTCCTGATGGCGCTGCTGCTGGCCGCGCTCGGCATGGGCTGGCAGCTGAACCAGCGTCTGAAGGCCCTGAAGGACAGCCAGGCCGGCTTCGCCAAGGCGGTCTCCGAACTCGACGGCGCCGCTCAGCGCGCCGAGGCCGGGCTCTCCGACCTGCGCTCGGCCACCGCCGAGGCCAACCAGGTGCTCTCCGAACGCATCGCCATGGCCCGCGACCTCGCCGGCAAGCTGGAAGACCGGGCCGCCCAGGCCGCCAAGGCGCCGCCGGTGCGCGAGCCCGCGCCGCCGCGCGCCGAGGAGCCCGAGCCGCTGACCCTCGCGCGTCCGGCCGCGCCCGCCGCGCGCGGCGCCGGCTTCGACTGGACCGCCCGCCCGGCCGCTCCCATCCGCCAGGCCCTCTCGCGGCGGCCCGCGGTGGACGACGACCTGTTCGATGACGCGCCGCTGGCGCTGGGCGGCCGCCGGTGAGCCTCCCGCGCATCCTGCCGATCATCGGCCTCGCCATCGGCGGGGTGATGGCGGTCAACGCCCTGGCCGGCGCCGACAGCCTGCCGGCGCTGGTTTCGGGCGCCCGGGCCTTCGCCGAAGAGGCGGTCGGTCAGACCAAGCTCGACAAGTCCGCTCCGGATGCGGCCTCCGCGGCCGCGCCGGCCGTCGCCGCCGTCCCGGCCGCCAAGCCCGCGGCGGTCTGCGCCCCCACCGCCGCCGAACTGGCCAAGGAGGCCGGCCTCTCGCCCGCGGAGCTGCGCATCCTGCAGAACCTGGGCGCCCGCCGCGGCCAGCTCGACCAGCGCGAGCAGGACCTCTCCACCCAGCTCGCCCTGCTGGCCGCCGCCGAGGCCAAGCTGGACGCCAAGGTCAAGGCCATGAACACGGTCAAGGCCGAGGTGCAGAACCTGCTCAAGGCCGGCGACGCCAGGCAGGAGGCTGAGGTCGCGCGCATGACCAAGGTCTTCGAGAGCATGAAGCCGAAGATGGCCGCCGAGCGCATGGTGGTGCTGGACGACGCCGTGCGTCTGCCCATCGCCGCCCGGATGAAGGAACGCTCGCTTTCCGCCGTGCTCGCGCAGATGCCGCCGGACGAGGCCAAGAAGCTGACCGAGAGCCTGGCCCGGCGCTTCGCCGCTCTGCAGAGCCTGGCCGCCGCCGCCAACGCGCCGGTCGCGGCCAGTGCGCCCGCCGCCGCCGCGCCGGCCGCCGCCAAGGCCCCGCAGCCGCAGGCCAAGGCCGAGGCTCCGGCCGCCAAGGCCCCGCCACGGAAGAAGCCGGCGCCGACCAAGATGGCGGCCGCCTCGCCCAAGCCCGCCGCCGAGGCGGAGCCGCAGCTTCCCGGCAAGCCGCAGCCCTACACGCCGCCCCCGCCGGCCGCCCCGACGCCCGAAACCAAGGCCGGCTAACCGATGGGCCTGCGTCTATCCCTGCGAGGGCCTGTGCTCGCCGCGGCGACGCCTTTGCGTCCTTCGAGACACCCGCTTCGCGGGCCCTCAGGATGACTAGGTCAACAAATCTCAGTCATGGTGAGGAGCGGCCCGGAGGGTCGCGTCTCGAACCGCGCAAGGCCGCGCAGCGAAGCCTCGCCCAAGCGCTCAGGGCCACAGTCGCCGCCGCCAGCATCCTGGCGGTCGCCGCGCCGCCGAGCCTGGCGCAGGTCGGCCCGGCCGCAGCCCCGCGCGGGCCGCTGGACGTGCGCGTCGGCCAGGCGAGCGAGTTCACCCGCGTCGAGTTCCGCTGGGCCGGCGGCGCGGGCCACACCGTCAAACGCGAGGGCCAGACCCTCACCCTCGGCTTCAATCGTGACGCCCGCCCGGACCTCACCCTGCTGCGCGTCGTGCCGCCCAAGTGGCTGAAGGGCGCCGAGGCGCGCCATGCCGGCGGCCGGCTGCAGGTGGTGCTCACCCTGCCCGAAGGCGGGGACGCCAAGGTCGGCCAGGCGGACGGGGCGATCTACGTCAATCTCTTCGAGGCGAAGGCCCCGCCGCCTGCCGCAGATGCGCCGGTGCAGACGCTCCAGGCCGCCTTGCCGCCCCGTCCCGACCCCACTCCCAGGGGCGGCGTCGTGCGGGTGGCCGCGCAGGAAACCGGCTCGCAGGTCTCCCTGAGCTTCCCCTGGGCCGCCCCCAACGGCGCGGCGGTGTTCCGACGGGCCGACACGGTGTGGATCGTCTTCGACGCGCCCGCCGTCCTCGACATCAGCGCCGCGCCGCGCGGCGTCGCCCCTCTGCTGCGCATGGAGGCGATCCGCGGCGCGGACCACTCCGCCCTGCGCATCGTCACGCCCCGCAACACCCCGGTGTTCGCCGCCAACGATGGCTCGACCTGGACGGTCACTCTCGGACCCGGCGTTCACGCGCCGCCGGCGATCATCAAGGTCGGTCGCGACGCGGCGGCCGCACCCGCCGCCCTCACGGCCGCGGTCGCCGGCGTGACCCGGATCGTGCAGGTGGCCGATCCCGCCGTCGGCGACACCTTGACCGTAGCCACCGCCCTTGGCCCCTCCAAGGCCCTGCCCTCGCGTCGCGAGTACGTGGAGATGGCGCTGCTGCCGTCGGCCCAGGGGCTGGCCATGGAGCCCTACGCCGCCGACCTCGCCATGACGGTGGCCGGCGACCTCGTCAGCATCGGCCGCCCGGAGGGCCTGGCGCTTTCGCCGGCCGGCGCGGGCCGCCGCCTCGCCGTCGCCGACGGCGCGCCGCGGCCGGCCTCGATGCCGGCGCTGATCAACTATCGGGACTGGCCGAAGACCGGCTCCGGCGGCTTCCAGGCCCGCTACGACGCCCTGATGGCGGCGGCCGCCTCGGAGGACTCCAAGGGCGACAACGCCTCCACCGACCGGCGCATGGCGCTGGCCCGCTTCCTGGTCGGCAGCGAGCTGGCCTACGAGGCCATAGGGGTGCTGAACGCGCTCGCCGCCTCCGATCCCAAGGCGCAGGACGACGCGGAGTTCCGCGGCCTGCGCGGCATCGCCAAGGTGATGGTCCGCCGCTACCAGGAAGCCGAGACCGACTTCGCCGCCCCGCAGCTGGCCGGCGACCCGTCGAGCGCCCTCTGGCGCAGCTACATCGCAGCTCAAGGCGCCCAGTGGACCGTGGCGCGCCAGGAGTTCGCCAAGGGCGCCCAGGCGTTCAACCAGATGTCGCCGGTCTGGAAGGCTCGCTTCGCCCGCGGCGACGCCCAGGCCGCGCTGGCGCTCGGCGACCTCGCCGGCGCCAACGAGGCCATCCGCAAGGCGCTCGCCGACCCGACCCCCTCGGCCGAGACCCTGGCCACGCGCCTCCTGCAGGCCCGCATCGCCGAGGCCGAGGGCTACAAGGCCCGCGCGCTCGCCATCTACAACGCCGTCGCCACCGCGCCGGCCGACTACCTCTCCGCGCCCGCCCTGCTGCGCGCCACCCAGATCCGTTACGAGCAGGGCCAGCTGACGCCGCTGCAGGCGGTCAACGTCTTCGATGGCCTGCGCTACCGCTGGCGCGGCGACGCGACCGAGCTGGAGACCATCCGCCTGCTCGGCCAGCTCTATCTCGGCCAGGGCCGCTATCGCGAGGCGCTGGAGGCGCTGCGCTCGGCGGGCCTGCGCCTGCCCGACCTGCCGGAGGCGCTGCAGCTGCAGGCCGACCTGGGCGCCGCCTTCCGCGCCCTCTTCCTGGAGGGCCAGGCCGACGGCCTGCAGCCGATCCAGGCGCTGGCCCTCTTCTACGACTTCAAGGAGCTGACCCCGGTCGGCGCCGACGGCGACCTGATGGTGCGCCGGCTGGTGCGGCGGCTGGTGGACGTCGACCTGCTCGACCAGGCCGCCGAGCTTCTGAAGTACCAGGTGGACAACCGCCTGGATGGCGTCGCCAAGTCGCAGGTCGCCAGCGACCTGGCGCTGATCTACCTGATGGACCGTCAGCCGGAGAAGGCGCTGGTGGCGCTCAATTCCTCGCGCACCACGGTCCTGCCCAGGGCGCTCAACGCCGAGCGCCGGCTGCTGGAGGCGCGCGCCCTCACCGGCCTCGGCCGCTACGACCACGCCCTGGAGGTGCTGGAGCGCGAGACCTCCGCCGACGCCCGCGACCTGCGCGCCGAGATCGCCTGGCGCCAGAAGGACTGGGCCAAGGCTGGCCCGATGCTGGAACAGGGCCTGGGCGACCGCTGGAAGACCGCCGGCGCCTTGAGTCCCGACGAGGAGGCCCGCCTGATCCGCGCCGGCGCCGCCTTCAGCCTGGCCGGCGACGATGCGGCGCTGGCGCGCCTGCAGCAGCGCTACGGGCCCTTCTTCGCCCAGGCGCGCAACCCGGACGCCCTGCGCGTCGCCCTCGCCGGCCTCGGCGACGGCCAGGCCGCGGTGGCCGACTTCGGCCGCCTGGCCGCCGACGACGCGGCTTTCCAGGGCTGGGTCGCCAAGATGAAGCAGCGCTTCCGTGAACCGGCCCCGCCGCCCAAGCCGGTGGCCCCCACCCGGCAGGCCGCCGCCGCGGCGCCGGCGACGCAGGGATGAGGCGCGCGCTGGCCCTTGCCGCCGCGCTCTGCGCCGGGCCGGCTGGGGCGCAGGACGAAGTCGCCGTCTGGACCCTCAGTCTGGAAGGCGAGGCGGCCTATCTCGTTTACGGCGTGCCGGACTCCGACGATGGCCGCATCGCGCTCAGTTGTCGAAAAGGGTCCGGTCGGGTGACCGTGATGGCGCCGGTCACGCATCGCGTGGAGAGCCGGCTCGATCCCTCCGGCCGGTGGCTGGACGCTCGAGAGCGGCCCAGTCCGTGGCCCGTGGCGGTCAGCCTGCGCTCCGGCTCGGCCAGGGCGGAGTTGCGCGGGCAGGCGCAGCCGGACGAGATGAACGGCGGCTCCACCGTCGAAGCGACTCTCGCCGCCGGCTCGCCGGTGCTGCTGGCCTTCTCGCGTTCGGGACGGCTCTCGCTGACCGCCTATGGGGAAAGGGTGGAGGAGCCGCCGAGCCCGACCGGCCAGGCGGCCGCCTTCCTGAAAGCCTGCGGCTAAGGGGCGGGCGAAGCCAGGGCCTGGCCCTTGTCGATCACCCACGAGGCGACCAGCGTCGCGGTCTCGTCGCTCTCGCCGACCGCAGCGTGAGGGGCGCCGCGCGGGATCACATAGGTGTCGCCCGCCTTCAGCCGCCGGTCGGGCGCGCCGTCGATCTTCAGGGTCAGCTCACCGTTCCAGAGCACGCCGACCTCTTCGCCCGGATGGGTGTGGCGCGCGATCTGCGCCCCTTTCGGCAGGTCGGCGCGGCCGAACACCACCTCGCGGTCGGTCCCGGCGACGTCGACGCGGGTCAGCACGGTGCGGGAAGCCTGCGGCGCGACGGCCAGGGCCGCGGCCGCCATGCCCGCCAGGATCAAGCCCGGCGGCCCGCGCTGGAAGCGTTGTCGACGCCGAGCGCGGCCATGGCCGCTCGGGCGATGCCCTCGGCGTCGAGGCCGGCCTGGGCGTACATGGCCTCGGGCTTGTCCTGGTCCTGGAAGATGTCGGGCAGGACGAGGCTGCGTACCTTCAGGCCGCGGTCCAGCACGCCTGCCTGGGCCAGCGCCTGCAGCACGAAGCTGCCGAAGCCGCCGACCGCGCCCTCCTCGACGGTGATCAGCGCCTCGTGCTCGCGGGCCAGGCGCAGGATCAGGTCGAGGTCCAGCGGCTTGGCGAAGCGGGCGTCGGCCACGGTGGTGGAGAGCCCGCGGGCGGCCAGGAGGTCTGCGGCCTTCAGCGATTCGCCCAGCCGCGTGCCGAGCGAGAGGATGGCCACCGCCGTCCCTTCGCGGACCAGGCGGCCCTTGCCGATCTCCAGCGGCTCTGCGAGGTCGGGGATGACGACGCCGGTCCCCTCCCCGCGCGGATAGCGGAAGGCGCTGGGGCGGTCGTCGATGGCGACGGCCGTGGCGACGGCGTGGGCGAGCTCGGCCTCGTCGGCCGGGGCCATGACCACCATGCCCGGCAGGGCGCCGAGGTAGCCGATGTCGAAGCTGCCCGCGTGGGTCGGCCCGTCGGCGCCGACCAGGCCGGCGCGGTCTATGGCGAAGCGCACCGGCAGCTTCTGGATGGCCACGTCGTGGACCACCTGGTCGTAGCCGCGTTGCAGGAAGGTGGAATAGATGGCCGCGAAGGGCTTCATCCCCGCCGCCGCCAGGCCCGCGGCGAAGGTGACGGCGTGCTGCTCGGCGATGCCCACGTCGAAGGTGCGGTCGGGGAACTTCGCGCCGAAGAGGTCGAGGCCCGTGCCGGAGGGCATGGCGGCGGTGATCGCCACGATGCCGTCGTCGCGCTCCGCGTGCTTGATCAGCTCCTGGGCGAAGACCTTGGTGTAGCCGGGCGCGGCCGCCGCGGCCTTGGCCTGCTGGCCGGTGATGACGTCGAACTTGACCACGCCGTGGTACTTGTCGGCGGCGCTCTCGGCGGGGGCGTAGCCCTTGCCCTTCTGCGTCACCACGTGGACCAGCACGGGCTTGTCCTTGATCTCGCGCGCGTTCTTCAGGACGCTGACCAGCGCGTCCATGTCGTGGCCGTCGATCGGGCCGACGTAGTAGAAGCCCAGCTCCTCGAAGAAGGTGCCGCCGGTGACCATGCCGCGGGCGAACTCCTCCGCCTTGCGGGCGGCCTCGCGCATCGGGCGCGGGAAGGCCTTGGTGACCGCCTTGCCCCAATGGCGGATGGTCTGGTAGCCGCCGCCGGAGACCAGCCTGGCCATGTAGGCGCTCATGCCGCCCACCGGCGGGGCGATCGACATGTCGTTGTCGTTCAGGATGACGGTCAGCTGGCCTGTGGTCTCGCTGGCCTTGTTCATCGCCTCATAGGCCATCCCGGCGCTCATGGCGCCGTCGCCGATCACCGCCACGACACTGTAGTC
>DASPLZ010000417.1:0-3143 GCA_035627295.1 Phenylobacterium sp.
TGAGGAACCCCGGATCGCTCCCCGCCGGCTTCAGCGGGCTGACCAGCAGGCCCTCGGGACGCGGCGGCGGGGCCGCCGGGCGCGGCGCGGCGCGGCGCAGGGTGGTGGGCGTGACGGTGGGGATCTCCCCGGCCGCGCGGCCCCAGGTTCCGCGGCGGGCGTAGGGGTTGTTCGGATCGCCGGTATCGGAAGGCGGCATCTGGCCTCTTAAGCTCACATCCGGGGGCGGCGGCGGACCCGCGACACGCCCCCTCATGTCGCCGGCGCCTAGCCGGCCAATTCGTCGGTTCTGTGACCCGTACTATAGAGCGGGCTGCCTGACGCGGGGAGAGGGCGGCTAAAAAGGCCGGGAAGGGAGCGCCCAAGCATGTACGACCTCTTGAAAGGCCTGCGCGTGGTCGAGGGCGCGGCGTTCATCGCCGGGCCGACCTGCGGCCTCTATCTCGCCGAGCTGGGGGCGGAGGTGATCCGCTTCGACAACATCGGCGGCGGGCCGGACTTCCGCCGCTGGCCGCTCAGCCCGGGCGGGACCAGCTACTACTGGGAGGGGCTGAACAAGGCCAAGAAGTCGGTGGCCCTGGACCTCTCGCGGCCCGAGGGGCGCGAGCTCGCCCAGCGGCTGGCCGCGGCGCCCGGCGAGGACGGCGGCCTCTTCGTCACCAACTTCCCGGTCGAGGGGTTCCTTTCCTACGAGAAACTGAAGGCCTTGCGCGACGACCTCATCTGCGTGCGGGTGATGGGCTGGGCCGACGGCGGGCCGGGGGTCGACTACACCATCAACGCCGCCGCCGGCGTGCCGCTGATGACCGGGCCGAAGGACGACCCGCGGCCGGTCAACCACGTGCTGCCGGCCTGGGACCTGCTCACCGGCGCCTACGCGGCCTTCTCCATGGTCTCGGCGCTGCTGGCCCGGCGGGCCGGGCAGGGCGGGCGGGAGATCCGCATCCCGCTCTCCGACATGGCCGCCGCGACCCTCGCCAACATGGGCATGCTGGCCGAAGCGCGTCTTAGCGGCGCCGACCGGCCGCGGCAGGGCAACGACCTCTTCGGCGCCTTCGGCCGCGACTTTGTCACCCGCGACGGCCAGGGCGTGATGCTGGTGGCGATCACGCCTCGCCAGTGGACCGGGGTGCTGAAGGTGCTCGGCATCGCCGAGGCCGTGGCGGCGCTGGAGGCCGAGACGGGCGTCTCCTTCGCCGCCGACGAGGGCCTGCGCTACGCCCACCGCGAACGCCTCTTTCCCCTCTTCGAGCAGGCCTTCGCCCGCCAGGACCTGGCCGATCTCGCGCCGGCCTTCGATGCGAACGGCGTCTGCTGGGGCCCCTACCAGACCCTGCACCAGGCGCTGGACGACCCGCGGCTCTTCAAGGACAGCCCGGTCTTCGCCGAGACCCTGCACCCCAGCGGTGCGCGCTACCCCGCCGCGGGGTTCGCCGGGACCATCCCGCAGGACCAGCGCGCCCCGCCCCGCGCGGCCGCCCGGCTGGGGGAGCACACCGACGAAGTGCTGAGCGAGCTCCTGGGGATGTCCGCCGGAGAGATCGGCCGGCTGCACGACGCCGGCGTGGTGGCGTAGCTCTCCCTCCCCCTCGTGGGGAGGGTGGGCCGCGAAGCGGCTCGGGTGGGGGTCTTGCTGACTCGCCGCTGCAGCCGATCGGCCGTAGCCCCCACCCGTCTCGGCGCTTCGCGCCGATCCACCCTCCCCGAACGGGGGAGGGAGGCAATGTTGACGCCTCCGTCACCTTCCGGCCTTCCCAAAAACACGGTTCCGTGTGAACAATGCTCAGATCGCTAGAGCCCGGGAGGACACCATGGCGGCTGACGGCAATTTCCCGCTACGCGACGGGGCCAAGCAGGTCGACGCCGAGGCGCGCGAGCGCGCCTTCTCGATGCCGCTGGCCGAGATCAACCCGGCCGACCCCTACCTCTTCAAGAACGACACCTTCTGGCCCTACTTCGAGCGGCTGAGGAAGGAGAGCCCGGTCCACTACACCGCCGAGCACGAGGACGGCCCCTACTGGTCGGTCACCAAGTACAACGACATCATGGAGGTGGACACCAACCACGGCGTCTTCTCCTCCGAGCCGTCGATCACGCTGTTCGATCCGAAGGAAGACTTCACCCTTCCGATGTTCATCGCGATGGACCCGCCCAAGCACGACGCCCAGCGCAAGACGGTGAGCCCGGTGGTGGCGCCGCCGAATCTGGCGGCCATGGAGCCGGTGATCCGCGAGCGGGCGGCTGCGATCCTCGACAGCCTGCCGATCGGCGAGGAGTTCGACTGGGTGGACAAGGTCTCCATCGAGCTCACCACCATGACGCTGGCGACCCTGTTCGACTTCCCCTGGGAAGACCGCAGGAAGCTCACCCGCTGGTCCGACGTGGCCACCGCCGGGCCGGAAAGCGGCCTCTTCGACTCCACCGACCCGGAGGAGGCCGAACAGCAGCGGCGCGCCGAACTCTATGAGTGCGTCGACTATTTCATGCGCCTGTGGAACGAGCGGGTGAACCTGCCCCCGCGCGGCGACCTGATCTCCATGCTGGCCCACGGCGAGGCCACCCGGAACATGGACCGCCAGGAGTACCTGGGGAACCTGATCCTCCTGATCGTCGGCGGCAACGACACCACCCGCAACACCATCTCCGGCTCGATCCTGGCGCTGAACCAGAACCCGGAGCAGTACGCCAGGCTGAAGGCCGACCAGAGCCTGATCCCCTCGATGGTCTCCGAGACCATCCGCTGGCAGACCCCGCTCGCCTACATGCGCCGCACCGCGCTGCAGGACTACGAGATCGGCGGCAAGACCATCAAAAAGGGCGAGAAGGTCCTGATGTGGTACGTCTCGGGCAACCGCGACGAAGAGGTGATCGAGCGGCCGAACGACTACTGGATCGAGCGGCCGAACGTGCGCCGGCACCTCTCCTTCGGCTTCGGCATCCACCGCTGCGTGGGCAACCGCCTGGCCGAGCTGCAGCTGAAGATCATCTGGGAGGAGATCCTGGCCCGCTTCCCCCGCCTGGAGGTGACCGGCCCGCCGCGCCGCGTCTTGTCGTCCTTCGTGAAGGGCTACGAGGCCCTGCCCGTGGTGATCCCCACGCGCAATTGACGCACCGCCGCCCCTGCGCTCCTATCCCGGCCTTCG
>DASPLZ010000418.1:0-2591 GCA_035627295.1 Phenylobacterium sp.
GGGCCTCGCCCGGAGCATGGGATAGATGACCGTTTCGGCGAAGAACGAACGCTCCGCGCCGGTCGTTGAGCTTCAGCTTCCGCTCAGCGGCTCTGTTAGAGCCTAGCCGGAGCGCCGAAGGCGGGCGGGCCTTCTCAGGCGAAGGTCCCGGACCGGAGATGTTTCCACCATCTCCCTGGAGCCCGGACGGCCAGAGGTCGTGCGTCGCCCGCGGCCGCTCACGAAGTCGGTAGGGGCGGGTCTGCCTATGTGACCACGACTGGCGCCGCCGAACGTCCCGCTCGACCGACACCCGCACCGCCGCTTCGGGCCGGATCCTTGAGCGCCCTCCCCCGCGATGGGGCGAGGAGAGTATGCGGGCAGGCGCAGCGGCCGGGGACAGACGGGCGCCTATCCCCGCTGTTCAGGGCGCGCGGGCCGGGTAAGAGTGGCGGCGAGCGATCTCCCGGAGGAGCAGGGATGATGGATCATATGGCGTCGGGGCTGGCGGCGCTCGCCCTGGCCGCCGCCCTTCCCGCGGCGGCGCAAGACATCGGACCGGGCCTCAAGGACACCCAGGGGCAGGCGGGCGTCCTCCTGGTCGAGCCGGTGGCGGAAACCATCGTGACAAGCCTCCCGGAGACGCCGCTCTTCTGGCGGGTGGAGCGCTTCGGCGGCCTTGCCGAGGCGAAGGCGGCGGGCGGGCCGCTCTCGCTGGCGGCCGAGGCGTGGGGTGCGGCCTGGCTCGTCACGCTCGGGCCCAAGGGCGCCGCCAGCCCGGGCGCGCGGCCCCTGGCCGAGGTCGGGCCGGTCCCGATCCCGAAGGCTCTGCGCTTTCGCCTGCGGCTCAACCGGGCGGGCGGACCGCCGGGGGCGAAGACGCCGGTGCATACCCATCCCGGCTCCGAGGCCTTCTATGTGCTGAAGGGCCAGCTCACCCAGAAGAGCGCGCACGGCGAGGCGGTGCTGGAGGCCGGGCGGGCGATGAACGGCCACGGGCCGGGCATGGTGATGCAGCTGACCAGCTCCGGAGGGGAGGACCTGGAGCAGCTGGTCATGTTCGTCGTCGACGCCGACAAGCCCTTCTCCGAGCCCGCCCGCTTCGACTGAGCCGTCCGCTAGAACGCGTTCTCGCCGGTGATGGCCCGGCCGAGGATCAGGGCGTGGACGTCGTGGGCGCCCTCGTAGGTGTTGACCGTCTCGAGGTTCGCCGCGTGGCGCATCACATGGTACTCGCCGGAAATGCCGTTGCCGCCGTGGATGTCCCGCGCCTCGCGGGCGATGGCCAGCGCCTTGCCGCAGTTGTTGCGCTTCATCAGGCTGATGGCTTCCGGCACCCAGGCGCCCTCGTCGAGCAGCCGGCCCAGGGCCAGGGCGCCTTCGAAGCCGAGGGCGATCTCGGTCTGCATGTCGGCGAGTTTCTTCTGCACCAGCTGGCGGGCGGCGAGGGGCTTTCCGAACACCTTGCGGGTCTGGGTGTAGTCGCGGGCCGCGTGCAGGCAGAACTCGGCCGCGCCCATGGCGCCCCAGGCGATGCCGTAGCGGGCCTTGTTGAGGCAGGAGAACGGGCCGCGCAGGCCGCGCACGTTCGGCAGCATCTTGTCTTCCGGCACAAAGACGTCTGCGAGGGCGATCTCGCCGGTGACCGAGGCGCGCAGGGAGAGCTTGTTCTGGATCTTCGGGGTGGCGAAGCCCTCGGCGCCGCGGTCCACCAGGAAGCCGCGGATATCGCCGTCGAGCTTGGCCCAGACCAGCGCCACGTCGCTGATGGGGCTGTTGGTGATCCACATCTTGGAGCCGTTCAGCACGTAGCCGCCGTCGACCTTCTTCGCGACGGTCCGCATGGAGGCCGGGTCGGAGCCGCCGTCCGCCTCCGTCAGGCCGAAGCAGCCGACGATCTGGCCGGTGGCCATGCCGGGCAGGTAGTGGCGCTTCTGCTCCTCGGAGCCGAAGGCGTAGATCGGGTACATGACGAGAGACGACTGCACGCTCATCGCCGAGCGGTAGCCGGAATCGATCGCCTCGATCTCGCGGGCGATCAGGCCGTAGGCGACGTGATTGACTCCGGCCCCGCCGTACTCCTCCGGCAGGGTGGGGCCGAGGAAGCCGAGGCTTCCCATCTCGGTCATGATCTCGCGGTCGAAGCGCTCCTCGGCGAAGGCCGAGACCACGCGGGGCAGGAGCTTCTCGCGGGCGTAGGCGCGGGCGCTCTCCCACACCATCCGCTCCTCCTCCGAGAGGCGGGAGGAAAGGTCCAGCGGGTCTTCCCAGCGGAAGGTCTTGGCGTCGGCGGCGGTGTCGAGCGGCATGGCGGGCTCCGTGGCGTCAGCCGGCTTATGACGCCGATGGGGGCCGGCGGCTAGGCTGAAGGCTGACCTGAGAGGCTGACAGCACCGCTGAACGGCCCTGCGTCCTTCGAGACGCCCGCTTCGCGGGCCCTCAGGATGACGAAGTCAGCACAGACCTTAGTCATGGTGAGGAGCGCCCCCGGGTCCGGCCGAAGGCCGGCCCGAGGACAGGCTCCGCGCGTCTCGAACCACGCAAGGCCCCTCCGCTGCGAATCCAACACACAGGGCTGACGCGCCCGGCGTCAGCGCCTATCTCTAGGCGCA
>DASPLZ010000419.1:0-6391 GCA_035627295.1 Phenylobacterium sp.
CAGCGCAGGCCGCCGCGCGCCACCGGTCCGAAACGCAGGTGCACGCCCTCGATATGCGGCGCCCAGACGAAGATTTCGCGGAACGGCTTGGGCAGCGGCACATCGTCCAGCTCGCGCGTGGCGATCTTGATCGAGATGTGCGTCTTCGGCTCGCCGCCGGCGCCGGTCTGGAAATAGTTGGTCCGTTTGATCGCCTGCACCAGCAGCACCAGCCGCCGCAGCGCCCGGTCGTGATCGAGGCTCTTCACCTCCTTCAGCAGGGCGAACAGCTTGTCGGCCAGCTCCGCGACCATGGCCTCGCGCGCGGCCGCGTCGCCGCCGAGCGCCGGGTCGAACTTGGCGTGGAACAGCGACAGCAGGCCGCGGGCCACCGCCGGATAGTCGCGCAGCGCCTCTTCCTGCACCGCCTGGCTGGGGTCGAGTCCGGTCTGCTGGCGGTAGCGGGCGAGGGTGCGCACCAGCGCCGCCTCGCGCCAGTCGACGCCCAGTTCGATGACCAGCCGGTTGAAGCCGTCGCTCTCGGTGCGCCCGGTCCAGACCGCGGCCATGGTCTCCTCGAAGGCGGCCTTCAGGTCGCCGAACACCAGGTGCTCGCCGCGTTCGTCCTCGAGGATGAACTCGTGCACCCAGACGGTCTGGCCGCCGGCCGGGCTCACCGGGAAGCCGCGCTCGACCATGGCCTTCAGGCCCATGCGCTCGACGATCGGCAGCACCTCGGCGAGCGGGGCGGGCGCGCCGGGCCGATAGAGCTTGAAGCGCATGGTGATGGCGTTGTCGGCGGCGGTGCGGAAGGCGCGCACGCGCACCGCCTCGCCCTCGGCCATGTCCCCGATCACCGCCAGGTCGGCCAGGGCCTCGTCGGCGTCGTAGAGGTCCCGGTAGCCGGCGGTGAAGGCCTCCTCCAGCCGCGCCGCGCCGGCGTCGTCGCCGGACCGAGCGCGGAGCGCGGTCTCCAGGCGGTCGTGCCAGGTGCGGGCGGCGAGCGCGATCTTGGCCTCCACCTCGGGGATCGAGGCTTCCTTGTGGTGGCCGGGCTCGACGCCGATGATGAAGTGCACCCGCGCGAGGGCGGCTTCCGGGAAGGCCGGGTAATAGGCCGAGACGCGGCCGCCGTAGGCTTCGGCAAGGATCTCGCCGGCCTCGTGGCGCAGGTCGGAATCGTAGCGCTCGCGCGGCACGAAGAGCAGGGCGGAGATGAAGCGGTCGAAGGGGTCCTTGCGGGCGAAGACCCGCACCCGCGGGCGATCGTAGAGATGCAGGATGCCCTGGGCGGTCTCCAGGAGCTCCTTCTCGGTCATCTGGAAGAGCTCGTCGCGCGGGTGGGCTTCCAGAATGTTCTTCAGGCGCTTGAAGTTGTGGCTGCCGGGGGCCTCGCCGGCGTCGCCCAGCACGCCGGCGATCTTGCGGCGGATCAGGGGGACGGCGTGAGCCGGCTCGTCGTAGGCGTCGGCGGTGAAGAGGCCGACGAAGCGCACCTCGCCGGAGGGTTTGCCGTCCGGGCCGAAGCGGCGGACGCCGACATAGTCCATGTAGCCGCGGCGGTGGACGCGGGAGCGGAGGTTCGACTTGGCGACGCTGACCACGGGGCCGGTCTTCAAGAGGCGCTCCAGCTTCCGGGTGAGGATCGCCGGCTCGTTGGCCCGGCGCAGCACCGCCCGGTCCTGGTCGCGCAGCACGCCGAGGCTGCCCTCCGGCTGGTAGAGCGGCTCCTCGGCGGCGTAGCCGCCGTCCGGCGTGCGCGGGTAGTCGTACTGGCGCGCGCCCAGGTAGACGAAGTGGCCGTCCTCCATCCAGCGCAGGAAGGCCAGCTCCTCGTTGCGCTTGGCCGCGTCGCCGTCCGGCGCGGCCTGCAGCTCCCCGATCACCCGGCCGGCGAGTTCGAGGATAGCGGGGAAGTCGTCGACCGCCACGGCGACGTCGGCCAGGGTCGCCTCGATGCCGGCGATCAGCCGCCGGGCGCGCTCGCTCCCCAGGGTTTCCAGCACCACCAGGATCATCGAGCGCGGCCCTTTGCCGAGATCGACCACCGGGTGGAACATGGCCCGCACCGGCAGCCCCTGCTCGGCCACCTCGCCCATCACGCTGGCGACCAGGAAGGGGCGGTCGTCCTGCACGATCTCCAGCCGGTCGAGGCCCAGCGGCCGGCCATCCTCGCCGGTCATCGGCGCGATGCGGATGGCGGGCTTGCCGTCCTTCGCCTTGCCGGCGAAGGCCCAGAATTCGGCCAGGGCGCGGGCCAGCGCCGCCTCGCCGACTTCCGGCAGCTCGTCGGCGACCACGTCCTCGGCCACCTGCTCGACGAAGGCCTGCTGGGCCGCGTCCAGCGGGCCGCCGCCGGGAAGCTGGGCCGCGAAGGCCTGGGCGAGGGCGAGCTGCGGGGTGAGCTTGGTCTTGGCGGTCATTTCGGGGTCGGGGCCTTTGTGGGCGCGCGCTTCTTCGGCGCAGGCTTGGGCTTTTCGGCCGGGCTCCTGGCGGCGTGACCGCGCGACAGACGCTCCGGCTCGCCGTTCTCGCTCAGCAGCACGGCGATCCAGCGGGTGCCGGGGAACTGGGCGAGGATGACCATCATCATCACCGTCAGTGGGGTGGAGAGGAACATCCCGGCCACGCCCCAGATCGCGCCCCAGAAGGCCAGCGCCAGGAGGACGACCACCGGGTCGATGTTCAGGCTGTCGCCCTGCATGCGCGGCTGGACGACGTTGCCGACCACGAACTGGATGGTCTGCAGCACGCCAAAGAGGATGACCGCCGGCCAGAAGGTCGGGAACTGCACCAGGGCGAAGACCGGCGGCACCAGGGTGCCGACGATGCCGCCGATGATCGGGATGTAGGAGGCCAGGAAGATCAGGAAGGCCCAGAAGACGGCGTTGTCGAGCCCGACCGCCGCCATGGCGATCCCCGAGCCGACGCCGAGCATCAGGCCGGTCACCGTCTGGACCCAGAGGTAGCGCTCGACGCCGTTGCGGATGGAGAGGAAGGCTTCCATCGCGTCGCCCCGCTCGGTGCGCTCAGGCCACAGGCCGACGATCTTGCGCTCGAAGTTGCGGCCCGAGGCGATGATGAAGCCCAGGTAGATCAGCACGAAGACGGCGTTCTGGCCGAAGCTCTGCAGGCTCTTGGCCACCGTGCCGAGGTAGCGGGTCGGGTTCAGCTGCTGGAACAACTGGTCGACGGTGGGAGGGATGTTCAGGTTGAACATCTCCGAGACCTGGCGGATCAGGCCGTTGAGCCGGGGCGTATAGCTGACCAGCTGGTTGGCGAAGTCGGCGGCGTTCTCGGCGATGAAGAAGGCGACGCCGAAGAAGAGGGCGATGGAGACCAGGATCGCCGCCGGCAGGGCCGCCGCGCCCGGCAGGAACGGGGCGTGCTGGCGGATCACCCGGGAGAAGCCGTCGATCATCACCGCCAGGAAGACGGCCAGCGCCAGGGGGGTGAGGATCGGCGCGAGCCAAGCCAGGGCCGCGCCCACGGCGATGACGGCGATGATCACGACGGCGGTGCGCAGGCCCCGCTGCGGCGAGACTTCGATCATTTCGCCTCTCTAGTGTGCGTCGCGGGCCTTGTCGCGCAGGGTGAAAGGCATTTCTCCCCCATAGCGCAGCCGATTTCGACGTTTTATGGCTAAGTCCTACCTCGCGGGGAGCAAAGCATGGCGGACGGCATCCTTCTCGGCCAATCGGACAAGCCCGAGCTCCTGCTGCTCGGCCGCGCCAACCGGCACGGCGTGGTGGCGGGCGCCACCGGCACCGGCAAGACCATCACCCTGCAGATCATGGCCCAGGCGTTTTCGGACGCGGGCGTTCCGGTGTTCGCCGCCGACATCAAGGGCGACCTCTCGGGCATCAGCCAGGTCGGCGCGCCGAGCGAGAAGCTGATCGCGCGGGCGCAGGGCATGGGCATCGACCTGAAACCGGCCGCGCCGCCGGTGATCTTCTGGGATCTCTTCGGCAAGAACGGCCACCCGATCCGCTCGACGGTCTCGGAAATGGGCCCGCTGCTGCTCTCGCGGATGCTGGAGCTGAACGACGTGCAGGAGGGGGTGCTGAACGTCGCCTTCCGCGCCTGCGACGAGGAGGGGATGCTGCTCCTCGACTTCAAGGACCTGCAGGCCGCGCTCACCCACGTCTCGGAGAACGCCAAGGCGCTCGGGGCGCGCTACGGCAATGTCTCGCCGACCACGGTGGCGACGATCCAGCGCAAGCTGCTGACGCTTGAGACGCAAGGCGGCGACAACCTCTTCGGCGAGCCGGCCCTGTCGCTCGCCGACCTGATGCGGACGGACGCCAACGGCAAGGGCTACGTCAGCCTGCTGGCCGCCGAGACCCTGATCAACAGCCCCCGGCTCTACGCCACCTTCCTGCTCTGGCTCATGAGCGAGCTCTTCGAGGAACTGCCGGAGGTGGGCGATCCGGAGAAGCCGCGGCTGGTGTTCTTCTTCGACGAGGCGCACCTGCTCTTCAACGATGCGCCCAAGCCCCTGCTGGAGAAGGTCGAGCAGGTGGTGCGGCTGATCCGCTCCAAGGGCGTCGGCATCTATTTCGTCACCCAGAACCCGGCCGACATCCCCGACAGCGTCCTCGCCCAGCTCGGCAACCGCGTGCAGCATGCGCTCCGCGCCTACACCCCCGCCGAGCAGAAGGGCCTGCGGGCGGCTTCGGAAAGCTTCCGCGCCAACCCGGCCTTCGACACCGCCGAGACCATCCAGGCCCTGGAGGTCGGCGAGGCGCTGGTCTCCACCCTCGACGAGAAGGGCGCGCCGACGGTCGTGGCGCGCACCAAGATCCGTCCGCCGGCCTCGCGCATGGGCCCGGCGACGCCGCCCGAGCGCGCGGCGCTGATGGGCCAGAGCCCGGTGCGCGGGCTCTACGACGAGGTGAAGGACCGCGAGTCCGCCTTCGAGATGCTGCAGGCCAAGGCGCAGCAGGCCGCGGCCGCCGCCGAGCGCGAGGCTGAGGCCGAGGCCGCCGAGAAGGAGGCCGCCCGGAGCCCCCGCGCCCGCACGCCCGACTACGACGACGGCTACGCCCGTCCGCGCCGCGCGCCCGCGCGCCGCTCCAGCCGCCAGGGCTTCGGCGAGACCTTCGCCAAGTCGATGCTGCGCCAGGTCGGCACGACGCTCGGCCGCGAACTGCTGCGGGGCGTGCTGGGGAGCTTGAAGAAGCGGTGAGGCCTCAAATCCTCCCCCATGTAGCGCAGCGGAATGGGGGAGGGGGACCGCGAAGCGGTGGAGGGGGCGAGGTTCTGCACGGAGAGTCGGTAAGAGGGGTCCAGCGAAAACCTGCTGAGGCTCTCGCCCAGTCGCGCCCCCTCCACCGCTTCGCGGTCCCCCTCCCCCGCTTTGCGGGGGAGGATCTGTTCTACCGCGGCGCCATGCGGATGGCGCCGTCGAGGCGGACGTCTTCGCCGTTGAAGTAGCTGTTCCTCACCATCTCCAGGGCCAGGGAGGCGTACTCCTCGGCGTTGCCGAGGCGCTTGGGGAAGGGCACCGAGGCGGCCAGGGCGTCCTTCACCTGCGGCGGGGCGCCGTTCATCAGCGGGGTGCTGAAGATGCCCGGCAGGATGGTGTTCACCCGGATGCCCTCGCCGGCCAGATCGCGCGCGATCGGCAGGGTCATGCCGACCACGCCGCCCTTCGAGGCCGAATAGGCCGCCTGGCCCATCTGGCCGTCCTCGGCCGCGACGGAGGCGGTGTTGACGATCGCGCCGCGCTCGCCGTCCTCCATCGGCTCCAGGGTCAGCATGCCGGCCGCCGACTTGGCGATGCAGCGGAAGGTGCCGACGAGGTTGATCTGGATCAGCCAGTTGAAGGCGTCGATCGGGAAGTGCTTGATCTCGCCGGTGTTGCGGTCGCGGCCGGCGGTCTTGGCGGCGTTGCCGGTGCCGGCGCAGTTGATCAGGATGCGCTCCTGGCCGTGGGCCGCGCGGGCCTTGGCGAAGCCGGCGTCGACCTCTTCGTCGGAGGTGACGTTGACCTTGCAGAAGACGCCGCCGATCTCTTGGGCGACCGCTTCACCCTTGGCCTCGTTCATGTCGAAGATCGCGACCTTCACCCCGTGGCTGGCCAGCAGCCGGCTGGTGGCCTCGCCGAGGCCGGACGCGCCGCCGGTGACCACCGCGGCGACTGAGGAATCGAGTTTCATGGACGCTTCGCCTCCCGATGCGTTTAAGTCGTGCTGGAGAGGGCTTTAGCCGCATGAGCGCCAACGAAAAAGCGTCACCCCACGTCAATGGCCGCGGTTTCGGCGCGGAGAAGGTCATCGACCCGTCCCGCGCCCTGGTCCCGGCCGTACAGCGGGTGAACGAGCGGCGGGTGGCGCGGGGCTTCTGGCCGAAGATGCGCAAGGTGGCCTCCAAGGTCCCGTTCGCATCCGATGCGCTCTCGGTATGGTTC
>DASPLZ010000420.1:0-8848 GCA_035627295.1 Phenylobacterium sp.
GCGAGGGCGAGCACTGGCGGCTCACCGGCTTCGAGGGCGAGCTTTCGGAGCTTCGCCTCAAGCCCTAGAGCCTCGCCGCGGACACCCAGGCCGCCGACCACCAGTCGATGTCGGGCATGCCGCTCGACCGGATCGCCGCGATGAATCGGTCGAGGTCGAAGGCCACGCGCCGCAGGCTGACGTCCTGGCCTGCCGGGGTGAGCTGCAGGACGGCGAACTCCGCCCAGGCGGCGAACCTGGTCTGGCCGCGCGCGCCGCGGGTGCGATCGTAGGCCATGCCGATGCTGCCGGGATTGACGAACATCGCCTTGTCGATCCGCCGGAGCATCTGGAAGTGGGTGTGACCGCCCACATGCAGCGCGGCCGGATGGTCCGCCAGGAACCCTCTCAGCGCCTCATCCGGCGTGGTCGGATGGATCTCGTCGTTGAACGATGTGGGCGAGCCGTGGAAAAGCGACACCGTCGCGCCGGCGGCCTCCAGGGTAAGGCGCGGGGCGAAGCCGGCCAGGAACGCGCGATCCTCGGCCTGCAGCTGGCCGGCGCACCAGCGGGACGCGGCGTTGAACGTCTCGAGCGCCGGGTCGGCGTTCTCCGGTTCGAGGCCGAGCAGCTGGGCGTCGGCGTTGCCCATGATCACCGGGCATCCAAGCTCGCGGATCAGCCGCAGCGTCTCGCAAGGTTGCGGACCGTCGGCGGCCACGTCGCCGAGGCAGACGAGCTGGTCCACCGCTTCTCCGTCGATCGCTTCGAGGGCGGCGGAGAGCGCGACGGCGTTGGCGTGGATGTCGGAGATGATGGCGATCTTCATCCGCCCAGCATGCGCCCCCGCAGGTGGGTTGGGAACGGGACGGGCGGCTCTGGCCCACAGTCCGATTGCGTAATAAAACTAGTTCAGATACAGCCCTACCGGCGCGGGATGACGCCTGCCCCGGTCACCAAGGCCCGGGCGGCCGGGGCGCCGCGGCCTGACCGCCACCGCGCGCCTGGAACGGAGACCCTGCAGCATGGCCAGGCTCGTCTTCGGGATGAACGTGTCGCTGGACGGCTACGTCGACCATGAGGCGTTCGACCCGGACCCCGTGCTCTTCCGTCACTTCATCGAGCAGGCGCGCGGTCTGACCGGCAGCCTCTATGGCCGCCGCCTCTACGAGATCATGGCCTATTGGGACCAGGACGATCCCGACTGGACCCCGGACCTGCGTGAGTTCGCGGACGCCTGGCGCAACCAGAAGAAATGGGTGGTGTCGCGCACGCTCACCTCGGTCGGCCCCAATGCGACGCTGATCGGCGACGACCTGGGGGCGGTCGCCCGCAGGCTGAAGGACGAGGCGCCCGGCGAGATCGAGGTCGGCGGGCCGAAGCTGGCGCAAGGCCTGACCGAGCTTGGCCTGATCGACGAGTACCGGCTCTATCTCCACCCCGTCGTGCTGGGCGGGGGCGACCCGTTCTTCGCGGGTCCGCGGCCGCCGCTGCGCCTCGCGGGCCACGAGCGGATCGGCGGGGACGTGGTCCGGCTGGCCTACCTCCCCGCCTAGGGATGCGCGCGCCGGCGGCGCTGGACATCGCCGCCGCCCGCGCCTAGACACCGCCGCTTTCCCGCCCGGGGCGTCCGATCCGCCCGGCCGGCACGAGAGGTTCGACCATGAAACGCCATGCGCCCAAGGGCGCCGCCGCAGGGCCCTCGCAGCGCCAGCTGCGGGCCGGCGAACTCGTCCGCCACGCCCTCGCCGAGATCCTGCGCGAGGAGGAGATTTCCGATCCGGCCATGGAGGGCGTCTCGGTCACCGTCACCGAGGTGCGGATGAGCCCGGACCTGCGCCACGCCACCGTCTTCGCCGAGCCGCTGGGCGGGGGCGAGGCCGGCGAGGTGATGAAGGCGCTGAACCGGCACGCGAAGTTCCTGCGCGGCCGGCTGGGCCACGCCATCGAGCTGAAGTTCACCCCTGACCTGAAGTTCCTGCGCGACGAGAGCTTCAACGAGGCCGCGCGCATGAACCGCCTCTTCGCCGACCCGCGCGTGCGGCAGGATCTGGGCGGCGATGATGACGCTTAAATCCTCCCCCGCCTGCGGGGGAGGGGGACCGCGAAGCGGTGGAGGGGGCGCGACTTGGAAGGAGCGTCAGCAGGTTCTCGTCGGCGCGTCCTTGCTGACTCTCAGTGCAGAACCTCGCCCCCTCCACCGCGTAGCCTGTCCTCGGGTCGGCCTTCGGCCGAGCCCGGGGGCGGTCCCCCTCCCCCATCCCGCTCCGCTCCATGGGGGAGGATTCTAGGTCATGGCCCGACGCAAGAAGGGCGAGGCGGTCTCCGGCTGGGTGTGCCTCGACAAGCCCTACGACTTCGGCTCGACCCAGGCGGTGGGCAAGGTGCGCTGGCTCTACAACGCCCAGAAGGCGGGACACGCGGGCACGCTCGACCCGCTGGCCACCGGCGTGCTGCCGATCGCGCTCGGCGAGGCGACCAAGACGGTCAGCTACATGATGGAGGCCGACAAGGCCTACCGCTTCACCATCGCCTGGGGGACGACCACCGCCAGCTTCGACCGCGAGGGCGCGGTGACCGCCACCTCCGACGTGCGGCCGACACGCGAGCAGGTGGAGGCCGCGCTCCCGGCCTTCGTCGGCGATATCCTGCAGATCCCGCCGGCGTTTTCCGCCATCAAGGTGGACGGCGAGCGGGCCTACGACCTCGCCCGCGCCGGCCAGGAGGTGGAGCTGAAGGCCCGCCCGGTGCGCATCGACAGCCTCGTGGTGCTGGGCCAGCCGGACGCGGACCACGTCGAGCTGGAGATGGTCTGCGGCAAGGGAACCTATGTCCGCGCCCTGGTCCGAGACCTGGCCGAACGCTTGAGCGCCTGCGGCCACCTTTCGGCGCTGCGCCGCACCCGTGTCGGGGCCTTCACCGAGGATCGGGCGATAACGCTGGCAAAACTTGAGGAAATGCGCCATAAGCCCGCGCTGCTGGAGGCCCTGCTTCCGGTCGAGACCGCACTGGACGACATCCCGGTGCTGGCCGTGACCGACGAAGACGCCTTCAAGCTCAAGCAGGGACGATCCATCGTTCTCGTTCCCCGACAGGTGGACATGCTCAAATCCCAGCTTTCGCCGGGATCGCGCAGTGTTTCAGCCATGTCGGGCGGGGTGATGGTGGCGCTCTGCGAGATGCGCGCCGGACGGCTCGAACCGGCGCGGGTCTTTCATCTGGACTAGAGCGGAGAAAACCCGATGTCGATTACGCCGCAGCGTAAGGCCGAAGTCATCAACACCCACAAGCGTGGGGACCACGACACCGGCAGCGCCGAGGTCCAGGTGGCCATCCTCTCTGAACGGATCGCCAACCTCACCGAACACTTCAAGACCCACAAGAAGGACAACCACTCCCGCCGTGGCCTCCTGAAGCTGGTCTCGCAGCGCCGGTCGCTGCTCGACCACCTGAAAAAGTCCGACGAAGGCCGCTACTCGGCCCTCATCTCGACCCTCGGCCTGCGCCGATAGTCCCTTCTCCCTCCCCCTCGTGGGGAGGGTGGACCGCGCAGCGGGACGGGTGGGGGTCTTGCGGCCTCGCAACGACAGCTGAAATTCAGCAGTCCCCACCCGACCGGCGCGTTCCGCGCCGCCCACCCTCCCCACAAGGGGGAGGGAGGTTTAGAACGACGAACCGCCTTGCCTTCGAGACAGGTCAGAAGGGTGGCGGCGAGCCAGCCGGCTCATACACGCCGAGGGCTAAAGCCAAGTCCTCATCCGCCTGTCGATTGGAGAGGACTCCGGACCGCCTGTTAAGAGGCCAGACCCCCTGTCCGCACCCGCCGGGAATACGCCCGCGGGAACTGAAAGAAGCAAAATGTTCGATATCAAGCGCAAGACCATCGAGTGGGGCGGCAAGACGCTCACCCTCGAAACCGGCCGCATGGCCCGCCAGGCCGACGGCTCGGTGCTGGCCACCTACGGCGAGACCGTGGTGCTGGCCACCGCCGTCTACGCCAAGCAGGCCAAGCCCGGTCAGGACTTCTTCCCCCTGACCGTCAACTACCAGGAAAAATACTACGCGGCCGGCAAGATCCCCGGCTCCTTCCCGCGCCGTGAAGCGGCGCCTTCGCAGAAGGAAACCCTGACCAGCCGCCTGATCGACCGTCCGATCCGCCCGCTGTTCGTCAAGGGCTTCAAGAACGAGGTCCAGGTGGTCGCCACCGTCGTCGCCCACGACCTGGAGAACGATCCCGACATCGTCGCCATGGTGGCCTCTTCGGCCGCCCTGGTGCTCTCCGGCGCGCCCTTCATGGGCCCGATCGCCGGCGCCCGCGTCGGCTACATCGACGGCGAATACGTCCTCAACCCGACCCTCGACCAGATGAAGACCTCGGCCATGGACCTGGTCGTCGCCGGCACCGAGGACGCGGTGATGATGGTGGAGTCCGAGATCCAGGAGCTCTCCGAAGAGGTGGTCCTGGGCGGCGTCACCTTCGCCCACAAGGCCATGCAGCCGGTGATCGACGCGATCATCGAACTGGCCGAGCACGCCGCCAAGGAGCCCTTCGCCTTCGAGCCGGAGGACACCGACGCCCTCAAGGCCGAGATGAAGAAGCTGGTCGGCAAGGACATCGCCGCCGCCTACGGCATCACCAAGAAGTCCGAGCGCCACGACGCGGTCGGCGCGGCCAAGGCCAAGGCCGTGGAAGCCCTCGCCAAGTCCGACGCCAATCCGGCCGGCGCCGACCCGCTGAAGCTGGCGGGCGTCTTCAAGGAGCTGGAAGCCGACGTTGTGCGCCGCGGCATCATCGAGACCGGCCGCCGGATCGACGGCCGCGACCTGGAGACCGTGCGCCCGATCGTGGCGGAAGTGGGCGTGCTGCCCCGCACCCACGGCTCGGCCCTGTTCACCCGCGGCGAGACCCAGGCCCTGGTGGTCGCCACCCTGGGCACCGGCGACGACGAGCAGCTGATCGACGCCCTGGAAGGCAAGTACTACGAGAAGTTCCTGCTGCACTATAACTTCCCGCCCTATTCGGTGGGCGAGACCGGCCGCATGGGCGCCCCCGGGCGCCGCGAGGTCGGCCACGGCAAGCTCGCCTGGCGGGCCATCCGCCCGATGCTGCCGGCTTACGACGAGTTCCCCTACACCATCCGCCTGGTCTCGGAGATCACCGAGTCCAACGGCTCGTCCTCGATGGCCAGCGTCTGCGGCTCCTCCCTCGCCCTGATGGACGCGGGCGTGCCGCTGAAGAAGCCGGTCTCCGGCATCGCCATGGGCCTGATCCTGGAGAAGGACGGCTTCGCCGTGCTCTCCGACATCCTCGGCGACGAGGACCACCTGGGCGACATGGACTTCAAGGTGGCCGGCACCGAAGACGGCATCACCTCGCTGCAGATGGACATCAAGATCCCTGGCATCACCGAGGAGATCATGAAGCAGGCCCTGGCCCAGGCCGGCCGCGGCCGCAAGCACATCCTCGGCGAGATGGCCAAGGCCATGGAAGCGCCGCGCGAGGAGCTGGGCGAGTTCGCGCCGAAGATCGAGACCATCAAGATCCCGGTCGACAAGATCCGCGAAGTGATCGGCTCGGGCGGCAAGGTGATCCGCGAGATCACCGCCGAGACCGGCGCCAAGGTCGACATCGGCGAGGACGGCACCATCAAGATCGCGGCCGCCGACCAGGCCAAGATCGACGCCGCCCGCGACTGGATCAAGTCCATCGCCTCGGAGCCGGAGCTGGGCGCCATCTACACCGGCAAGGTGGTGAAGGTGGTCGACTTCGGCGCCTTCGTGAACTTCTTCGGCGCCAAGGACGGCCTGGTCCACGTCTCGCAGATCTCCAACGAGCGCGTGGCCAAGGTCTCCGACGTCCTGTCGGAAGGCCAGATGGTGAAGGTCAAGCTCCTCGGCTTCGACGACCGCGGCAAGACGCGGCTCTCGATGAAGGTCGTCGACCAGGAAACTGGCGAAGACCTCTCCAAGAAGGACGCCGCGGAGCCGGTCGAAGCTTAAGGCTTCTCCGACATCGCCAAAGTCAGCGAACGGGCGGATCGGAAACGGTCCGCCCGTTTTGCTTTTGGCTCAGTCCAGGTTCTCCGGGATCACCCGCTCGACGATCACATTGTCGCGCCAGACGCCGTCGAGCTTGCCGTGCTTCTCGTGCACGCCGATCTCCTTGAAGCCGCAGCGCGCCATCAGCGCCCGGCTGGCGCGGTTCTCGGGGAACACCCGCGAGAGCAGCTTCCAGAGCCCCTTGTCGCGGGCCGCCTCGACCAGGGCGTCCATCGCCCGCTGGCCGACCCCCAGCCCGCGGTGCGAGCGCCGCACATAGACCGAGAACTCGCCGACCCCGCGATAGCAGCACCGGTCGGTATAGGGATGGGCCACGGCATAGCCCGCCACGGCGCCGTCCGCGTCCTCCACCGCCACGATGGCCAGGGCGCTTTCGAACCATTCGGCGATGTCCTGCGCCGACCTGGGCTCGGTCTCGAAGGTCGCCACGCGGTCTTCGATGCCCTGGTTGTAGATCTCGGCGATGGCGGCCGCGTCGGCGGGGCGGGCGGGGCGAACCAGCATGGCGTCAGTCCTCAGGGCGGCCGGGCGAGGCGGCGTCGGCCACCTTGGCCGGGCGCTCGGCGAAAAGCCACGCCGCAAGGCCGGCGGCCGCCAGCGCGCCCACGACCTGCGCGGCCAGGAACGCGGGCACCGAGGCCGGCGCGATCCCCGCGAAGCTGTCGCTCAGCGCCCGCGCCGCCGTGACCGCCGGATTGGCGAAGCTGGTCGAGGCGGTGAACCAGTAGGCGGCGGTGATGTAGAGCCCGACCGTGACGGGCGTCAGCTCCGGCCGGCTGCGGTTGGTCCCCAGGATGGTGAGGATGAGGCCGAAGGTCGCCACGGCTTCCGAAATCCCCTGGCCGAGGCCGTCGCGCGCCTTGGCGGACACCTGCCAGACCGGCTCGGCGAACATCAGGTGGGCCAGCCAGACGCCGCCGATGGCGCCTGCGACCTGCGCCGCCCCATAGGCCAGCGCCAGGGCGGGGGCGATCTCCCGCCGCAGCGCCGCGACCAGGGTCACCGCCGGATTGAAATGGGCCCCGCTGGTCGGGCCGAACAGCGTGATCAGCACGACCAGCCCGGCCCCCGTGGCGAGCGTGTTGCCCATCAGGGCGATGGCGTCGTTTCCGCCCGCCAGCCGCTCGCCCATGATCCCCGAGCCGACCACCACGGCGAGCAAGAGGGCCGTGCCCAGCCCCTCGCCCGCCAGCCGCTGCGCCAGCGTCGGCGTCACGTCCGCGCCGGGCTGTCGGCGGTCCGGTGGATGTCCCCCAGCCGCCGCTGGAGCGACAGCCCATCGAGGCTGGCGAGCGGCAGGTTGACGAACGGCTCCAGCCGGCGGCGCAGCTGGCCGTAGGTCTCGGCGAAGGCCGCCGCCACTTCGGCCTCGGCGCCCTGGACGGCCGCCGGGTCGGGCACGCCCCAGTGGGCGGTCACCGGCTGACCCGGCCACACCGGGCAGACCTCGCCCGCGGCGTTGTCGCAGACGGTGAAGACGAAGTGCAGCTCCGGCGCGCCCGCCTGCGCGAACTCGTCCCAGGACTTGGAGCGGAGCTCCTCGGTCGGATGGCCGAGCTTCTGCAGGAGGGCCAGGGCCGCCGGATGCACCGCCCCCTTCGGATGCGAGCCGGCCGAGTAGGCGGCGAAGGTCCCCTCGCCCAGGCGGTTCAGGATCGCCTCGGCGAGGATCGAGCGCGCCGAATTGCCGGTGCACAGGAAGAGGACGTTGAACCGCGCCATCGCCCTAGCCGCAGCAGGCGGCGGCCCGCTTCGGCTCCGGCGCGGCGATCTCCGGCCGCCCGTCCTCGCCGTAGGTCACCGCTTCGCCGAAGGTGTAGAAGGTCTCCCAGCGCACGCCCGAGGGGTCGTTGACCCAGGCCTTGTCGGACTTCGCGTAGCAGCAGGTCGCCGCCTCCTGGTCGCGGGTGGTCTCGCCCGCCGCCTTCAGCCGCCCGGCCAGTTCGTCCAGCTCCTCGCGGCTGTCCACCTGGATGCCCAGGTGGTCGATCCCGCCGACGCCCCGCCGGGAGATGGCGAAGTTCACCTTCGGGTCGTCCAGCATCCACTTGGCGTAGTCGTCCTTCACCACCGTGGGGTCCGTCCCGAACAGGGTGGAGTAGAACCGCATCGACTGGGTGAGGTCCTCGACCCCGACATGCATGTGCAGACGCTTCATTGGATGCCTCCTGTCGCCGGCCCGCAGGCGGGCGCGCATCGTTCGAGAGATTTGAGCAGCGGTCCGCAGACCGCCGGATGGCCCTGGCAGCAGTCCTCGGTGAGGAAGGTCAGCAGGGCGTTCATGGACCCGTAGTCCGCCGCATAGATCACCGAGCGGCTTTCCCGCCGCCGGCGCACCAGGCCCGCGTGGGCCAGGATGTTGAGGTGCGAGGAGAGGGTGCTGGAGGGCACGCCCACCCGCTCGGCGATCTCGCCGGCGGCCATCCCTTCGGCCCCGGCCTTCACCAGGGTGCGGAACACCGCCAGCCGCGCCTCCTGGGCGAGGGCTGAGAGGGCGTCGAGAGCGGCTTCGGTTTCCATATTTCGATATATGTAGAAATATAGGATCGAGTCAAGGACAGCTTGCGATCTGTCCCCGGCCGCTGCGCCTGCCCGCATACTCCCTCTCGCCCCATCGCAGGGGAGGGCGCTTAGGATCCGGCCCGAAGCGGCGGTGGGGTGTCGGTCGAGCGGGACGCTCGGCGGCGCCAGTCGTGGTCACGTAGGCAGACCCGCCCCTACCGACTTCGTGAGCGGCCGCGGGCGACGCACGACCTCTGGCCGCTCGAGCTGCAGGCGCAGGGTGGAAACCTGCGCGGTCCGGGACCTT
>DASPLZ010000421.1:0-4864 GCA_035627295.1 Phenylobacterium sp.
GTGGCGCACTGAGCCGAAGCCAAGGCAAGACGGCAGGGCCGGACGAGGGCGACCTCGTCCGGCCCTTCTCGTTTCAGCGCGAGGGCGTGAGGCTCAGCCGCGCCCGCTGGAAGTCGAAGGTCATCCGAAAGGCCTTCAGCGCCGCCGCCCCGATCACCCCGATGGCGCGCGCATCGAGGCTCTCCGGCGGCACGACGTGGGTCTCCAGCCGTGTGAACAGCTCCCCGCCCACCGAGAGGCGATCGATGCGCCGCACCGGCGCCGGCTCGCCCTCCGCCGGCGGCTGGGTGGGTTCGACCTCGGCTGCGCTGAGCTGCAGGGCCGGGGCCTGGCCGGTGGCGACCACGAACCAGCCGCGCCGCGCCGTCCGGCCGTCCGACACCGTCGCCTCGACCAGCGGGACCTCGGCCTTCGCCGGTCCGCCGCGCCGCAGGGTCAGGCGGCACGGGGAGAGCCGCAGCTCCATCCGGTAGTGCGAGAGCACGTCGACGCCGACCACCCCCGCCACCGGGGTCGGCAGGCCGCCGGCGCGGACATCGAGGCTGACGATGGCCACCTCCACCTGCGGGCTCTCCAGCCCGGCCAGCAGGGCGGAGGCGCGCACGCCGGGCTCGGCCAGGCCCGCCCCCGTCGCCCGGTCGTAGTGCAGCACCGTGGCGGGCTGGCCGGTATCGATGATGTAGTCGCCGGCGATCCCGGCCACCTCCGCAGGCGCGATCAGCACCCCGCCCTCGAACGAGCAGGCGACCTCGCCGGCCCGCGCCTGGACGGCCTGCGAAGCGAGCGTCAGGAGGGCGGTGGTGGTCAGGACGGCGGCGCGCAGGAGGGACTCGCGGGGCTGGAGGCTCGGCCAGCATAGCCAAGCGCCCGCGCCCCGGCGATAACCGGCCGCATGAGCCTCGCCGACCTCATCCGCACCATCCCCGACTATCCCAAGCCGGGCATCCAGTTTCGCGACATCACCACCCTCCTGGCCGACGCCCGCGGCTTCCGGCGGGCGGTGGACGAGCTGGTGCAGCCCTTCGCCGGCCTGAAGACCGACAAGGTGGCCGGGATCGAGGCGCGGGGCTTCATCCTCGGCGGGGCGGTGGCGCACCAGCTCTCGGCCGGCTTCGTGCCGATCAGGAAGCACGGCAAGCTGCCGCACAAGACGATCAGCGTCTCCTACGCCCTGGAGTATGGCGAGGACGCCATCGAGATGCACCAGGACGCTATCCGGCCGGGCGAGCGGGTGATGCTGGTCGACGACCTGATCGCCACCGGCGGCACGGCGATGGCGGCCATCGACCTCTTGCACCGGGGCGGGGCGGAGATCGTCGCGGCGGCCTTCGTGGTCGACCTGCCGGCCCTCGGCGGCGCGGCCAGGCTGCGCGCGGCCGGGGTGCCGGTTTCCACCCTGGTGGCGTTCGAGGGCGACTGAAGCAGGCCGCGCCCTGGCGCCGCCTTCTCGCCGCGCTATGTGGAGAGGATGGCCCACACCCGCGCCTGGCGCAATTTCAAGCGGATGCAGGACTCCACCGTCGCGGCGGCGAGCCTGATCTATGTGGGCGCGGCGATGCACGCGGTGCGGGTGCTGCCCGAAGGGGTGCGGCTGACGCTGGGCAGCCTGCTCATCCTGCCGGCCGCCTTCCTGATCGCCTCGGTGGTGCTGCCGCTGGCGGTGGCGCCGGTGAGGCGGCTGCTGGCGCGCTATGTGTGGATGAGCTTCCTGTCCGGCTTCGGCCAGACCGTCATCTCCGTGCTCACCGGCCTTGGCCTGCTGTTCGTCGCCGCCGCCTTCATCTGGTGGCAGGTGGCGGTGTTCGCCGAAATCGGACGCTTTCCCATCGGCCTCTTCGCCGGCTATGCCTCCGGCATCGGCATCCTGATCGCCCAGGCTTCGCTCGCGCGGCGGCTGGAGCGCGACCCGGAGGTGGCCCGGCGGATCGAGGAACGCGGTTAGGCCCCAAATCCTCCCCCATGCAGCGCAGCGGGAATGGGGGAGGGGGACCGCGAAGCGGTGGAGGGGGCGAGGTTCTGCATTGAGATTCAGCAAGGACGCCCCGGCGAGAACCTGCCGAGGTCCACGCCAAGTCGCGCGCCCTCCACCGCTTTGCGGTCCCCCTCCCCCGCGTTGCGGGGGAGGATCTCAGACCCCTTCGCCTCGTCCGCCGCCATTCATCGCGAAGAGCGCCAGGGTGCGCAGCCTGGAGAGCCGCGCGGCGTCGGCGTCGTAGCCGCTGGGCGCCACGAAGGCGTGGCCGGCGTCGTACATATAGACCGGCAGCTCGGGATGGGCGGCGCGGATCGCTTCCACCTCGTCCGGCGGGATCAGCTCGTCGCGTTTGCCGAGGTGCAGGATGGTCGGGCAGGCGGGCTTAAGGTCGAGGTTCAGATAGATCTGGCCGCCGTAGAAGCTGGCGACGGCCGAGAGGCCCGAGCACTTCGCCGAGGCGATCCAAGCGGTCGTGCCGCCGAAGCAGAAGCCCATCAGGAACACCGGCGGCGCAAGGGCGTCGATCGCCGCCTGCACGTCGGGGATGGTCGTGCGGCCCCACTCGGTGGCGCGGGCGTAGCCATCCTGGATCGCCATGCGCTCGGGGTCGGTGTTCTTCTCGGGAAAGCCGCGCTCGAAGCGGTCGAAGAGGCTGGGGGCCAGGCACTCGTAGCCGTCCTCCGCCCACGCCTCGCAGAGTTCGCGGATATGCGGGGTCACGCCCCAGATGGCGTGCAGGATGACAAGGCCCCCGCGCCGCGCGTCGTCCGGCTTGGCATGCCAGGCGTCGAGCTCGAAGCCGTCGGCGCTCTTCAGTCGGGAAACCTGACTCATCGGTAACTTCCTCCCGCTTCGCGCGCTTTCCATAGTCCCTAAGCGGCGATGCGTCCTTGGGGGAGATGCTTAAATGTTGCGCCTGTCCAGCCTGGCCGCCGCCTTAGTGCTGGCCGCCGCGCCTGCCGGCGCGGCGTCGGTCGACCCGGAACGGATTTCGGCGCACGTCCGCACCCTGGCCTCCGACGCCTTCGAGGGGCGCGGCCCAGGCACGGCCGGCGAGGACAAGACCATCGCCTACCTGACCCGCGAATTCGCCGCCGCCGGCGCGCAGCCGGGGGGCCGGGACGGCGCCTGGACCCAGGAGGTCGAGATGGTGCGCTTCACCGTCTCGCGCCCCGCCACGCCGCAGATCGCCGGCGGCGCCTGCCCGGCCAGCATCGGCCGCTCGCTGATCGCCTGGAGCCGCCGGTCCGGCGGGCGGGTGGCGGTAAAGGACGCGCCGCTGGTGTTCGTCGGGTTCGGGGTCTCGGCGCCCGACAAGCAGTGGGACGACTTCGCCGGCCTCGACGTGCGCGGCAAGGTGGCCGTGGTGCTGACCAACGACCCGGACTTCGCCCAGGCGACCGGGCCGTTCCGCGGCGCCGACATGACCTACTACGGCCGCTGGTCCTATAAGGTCGAGGAACTGGCCCGTCGCGTGCCGGTGCTGTTCGCCGGCGCCGGCTGGGACATCGCCGACCGGCTGAAGAACGTCCGCGACCCCGAGGTCGGCGCCCGCTTCCACCAGCCGTCCGACGAGTGGGGCGAGGACCTCGACTTCAAGGCCGCCGCTGCGGACATGGAGGTGTATCGCGCCCTGCTGACGCGGCTGGCCAATTCCGACTGGTGGCCGGGGTGGAAGCCGGGTTGGGAGTTCGGGCGGCCGGCGCCAGGCGCCGCCGCGGCCAGCTAGGCGGCTTCGAAGAGCTCGCGCGTGCGGTGGCGGGCGAGGTCGGCCGCTTCCTGGTTGTAGCGCTCGGGGTCCTGGTTGTTGAAGCCGTGGCCGGCGCCTTCGTAGATGTAGACCGGCACGTCCGGGTTCTCGGCCTTCACGGCGGCCTCGACGGCGTCGGCGGGGATGCCGGGGTCGGTGTGGCCGAGGTGGATGATGGTGGGGCAGAGCGGCTTCAGCGCCGCGTTCGCCTGCACCATGGAGCCGTAGTAGCTGGACGCCGCCGCCAGGCCCTCGACCTTGCCGGCGGCGAGCCAGGTGAGCGAGCCGCCGTAGCAGTAGCCGACGATGCAGACCTTGCCGCGGGGGGCGAGGAAGTCGCGGCAGGCGGCGATGTCGGCCAGGGCCTGTTCCAGGGGCGTGGCGCGGGCGTGGGCGATGCCCTCGGCGATGCCGGCCTGGTCGTGGGCGGCGTGGAAGTCGCGCTGGCGACGGTCGTAGAGGGCGGGGGCGACGGCCTCCCAGCCGGCCTTGGCCCAGCGCTCGCAGTCCGCCCGCACATGGCGATCGATGCCGAAGATCTCCTGCAGCACGATGACCCCGCCCTTACGGGGCACGAAGGGGACCTCGTGGTAGGCCGAGAATTCGAACCCGTCCTCATAGGTGGTCTGAAGCTTGATCGTCTCGCCCACCATGGGTCCTCCCTCGATTTGGAGCGTCGGGCGCTCCTTCAGACGTTGAAGCGGAAGTTCATCACGTCGCCGTCCTGGACGACGTACTCCTTGCCTTCCGAGCGCATCTTGCCCGCCTCGCGGGCCCCGACCTCGCCATTGAAGCGCACATAGTCGTCGAAGGCGATGGTCTCGGCCCGGATGAAGCCCTGCTCGAAGTCGGTGTGGATCACGCCTGCCGCCTGGGGGGCCGTGTCGCCCTTGTGGATGGTCCAGGCGCGGGCCTCCTTCGGGCCGGCGGTAAAGTAGGTCTGCAGGCCGAGCAGGTGGTAGGCCTCGCGGATCAGGCGGTTGAGCCCCGGCTCGGCGAGACCGACCGCTTCCAGGAACTCGCCGCGCTCCTCCTCGGGCAGGAGGGCGATCTCGCTCTCGATCTTGGCCGAGATGACCACGCTGTCGGCCCCGTCCTTCCGCGCCCGCGCCTCGACCTGCCTGGAGAGGTCGTTGCCG
>DASPLZ010000422.1:0-5095 GCA_035627295.1 Phenylobacterium sp.
GGCGGGCGCTCGGCCTGCTCTACATCCCGCTCGATCCGAAGAAGCGAAAGCTGGAAGTCGACATGGCCACGGCCGTGAAGATCGACTCCAAGGACCAGCTCGAGGTGCCGGTGACGGTCAAGGGCTTGGGCCTCGGCCAGAAGGCCAAGGTGACCATCGCCGCAGTCGACGAGGGGATCCTGCGGCTCACCAAGTTCGACAGCCCCGACCCGATCAAGTGGTACTTCGGCAAGCGCGCCCTGACGCTGGACTACCGTGACGACTACGGCCGCCTGCTCGACCCGAACCTGGGCGCGCCGGCCAACGTCAACTTCGGCGGCGACGAGGTCGGCGGCGAGGGCCTGACGGTGACGCCGATCAAGACCGTCGCCCTGTGGTCCGGCATCGTCGAGACCGGCCTCAACGGCAAGGCGGTGGTCAAGCTGCCGGCGCCGGAGTTCAACGGCGAGGTGCGGCTGATGGCCGTCGCCTGGACCGACGAGGCCATCGGTTCGGCCTCCAAGCCGGTGACGGTGCGCGAGGACGTGGTCGCCGACCTCGCCCTGCCGCGCTTCCTCGCCCCGGGCGACCAGGCCACCGCGACGCTGGAGCTGCACAACCTCGAGGGCAAGGCCGGCGGCTACACCGCCGAACTGACCTCCAAGGGCGGCATCCTCGCGCCGTTCAGGAAGCTCTTCCAGCTGGCCCTCGGCCAACGCCTGGTGGAGCGCATCGGCTTCGCCGCGCCCAATCGCACCGGGATCGGGGAGATCGGCTTCAAGGTCTCCGGGCCGGACTTCACCACCGGCAAGACCTACCCGCTGCAAACCCGGTTGGGCTGGGGGCCGGTCACGCGGACCACCATAGAACTGCAGCGGCCCGGCGAGCTCTACACCCCGCCGGCGGAGCTGCTGGCCGGGCTGGCGGCCGGCGACATCAGCCTGCAGGTCAGCTACTCGCCCTTCCGCGGCTTCGACCCGGGGCCGATCGCGCTGGCGCTCTCGCGCTACCCCTATGGCTGCACCGAGCAGCTGGTCTCCACCGCCTACCCGCTGCTCTACGCGCTGGAGGTGGCCGACGATCCGAAGCTCAGGCGCTCATCGCCGGCCCTTAACCAGGCGGTCGGCAAGCTGCTGGACCGACAGACCATGGACGGCGCCTTCGGGCTCTGGCGGGTCGGCGACGGCGAGGCGGACGCCTGGCTCGGCGCCTACACGACCGACTTCCTGATCGAGGCCCAGCGCCGCGGCGCGCCGGTCCCGCAGGCCGCCGTCGACCGCGCCCTGGCCGCCATGCGCCAGATCTCGCGGCCGGAAGGCTGGTCGCCGGTCTCCTACCGGCTGGAATACCCCGCCTGGTGGGGCCGCAACGAGGCCGAGAGCAAGGCCGCCACCGAGCGGATGCGCCGGCGCGCCTCGGCCTATGCGCTCTATGTCCTGGCCAAAGGCGGCAAGGGCGACCTTGCACGCCTGCGCTGGTGGCACGACGTGCAGATGAAGACCGAGACCGCCCCCCTGCCCAAGGCGCAGGTGGCGGCGGGCCTCGCCCTCATGGGCGACAGGGCCAGAGCCCGCTCGGCCTTCCGCCAGGCGATCGCCTCGCTCGGCTACCGCGAGGACACCGACTGGTACCAGAGCCCGCTGCGCGACCTCGCGGCGACCGTCGCCCTGGCCTACGAGGCCGGCGAGCCCGACCTCGCCCGCACCCTGCAGGCCCGGCTCGAGAACGCCGTGAAGGACCCCGACGCGCTCAACACCCAGGAGCAGGCCCGCCTGCTGCAGGCCGCCCACCACATGCTGAAGGCGGCAGGGACGATCCGGGTGGAGGCGCAGGGGGCGACGCCCCTGAACCCCATGGGCGGCGGCCCCCGCTGGGCGGTCGGGCGGCTGGCGGACGCCAGGTTCGCCAACAAGGGCTCCGGCGCCATGTGGCGGACGGTGACCGTGCGCGGCACGCCGGTGGCGGCGCCGGGCGCGTCGCAGAACGGCCTGACGCTGACGAAGCGCCTCTTCGCCATGGGCGGCGGCTCCGCCGATCCGACCGCGATCCGCCAGGGCGACCGGGTGATCGTGCTGATCTCCGGCCGCTCCGAGCAGGCCCGCTCGCTGTCGCTGGTGATCGACGACGCCCTGCCGGCCGGCTTCGAGATCGAGACCGTGCTCGGCCCCGACGACGCCCAGAACGGCCCCTTCGGCTTCCTCGGCGAACTTTCCGGCGCCGACGTGCAGGAAAGCCGCGACGACCGCTACATCGCCGCGACCGACCTGGAGGGAGGCAAGGCCTTCGCCTTCGCCTACGTCGCCCGCGCGGTCTCGCCGGGCGACTACCTCCTCCCCGGCGCCGAGGCCCGCGACATGTACCGCCCGGCCATCACCGCCCGCACCGACGCCGGCCGCACGGTGATCGCGGCGGGGGGCTAGGGTGTGGCCGCGTGAAACCTTCCCCCAGAATGGGGGAAGTGGCCCGAAGGCGCAGCCGAGGGTCGATGGGGGAAGTCTGTGGGCTGCAATCCACCTCCCCCATCGACCTTCCAGCCTGCGGCTGTCAGGCCACTTCCCCCGTACCGGGGGAAGGATAAAGCGCCTCACCTTCGGCCTCTGCGCCCTGATGGCGCTGGAAACCGCCGTCTTCGCCCTCGACGCCCTCTTGCCCCCCAACCTCGCCCGCGCCGAACGCTCCTCCCCCGTCGCCCTCGACCGTCGCGGCGCCTGGCTGCGCGCCCTGCCGGTGGAGAACGGCCGCTGGCGCATCCGCGCCGACCTTGAGCGCACCGACCCCACCTTCCTGCGCCGCGTGGTGCAGGTGGAGGACGCCCGCTTCTGGCTGCACCCTGGGGTGGACCCCCTGGCCGTCGTCCGTGCGGCCGGCTCGGCGGCCCTGACCGGCCGCGTCAGCTCGGGCGCCTCCACCCTCACCATGCAGACCGCGCGCCTCCTGGAGCCGCGCCCCCGCACCCTCGGCGCCAAGCTGGTCGAGATGCTCCGCGCCTTCCAGCTGGAGGCCCGCTACTCCAAGCGCGAGATCCTGGCGCTCTACCTCACCCTCGCCCCCTACGGCGGCAATCTTGAGGGGGTGCGCGCCGCCAGCCTCTCCTACTTCGGCCACGAGCCGGAGAGCCTGACCGACGGCGAACAGGCCCTGCTCATCGCCCTGCCCCAGGCGCCGGAAGCCCGCCGCCCCGACCGCCGCCGCGAGGCCGCCCGCGCGGCGCGCCGCGCCGTGCTCGACAAGCTGATCCGCACCGGCGCCATCACCGAAGCCGCCGCCGCCGAGGCCGAGGGCGAGCCCCTGCCGGCCCGGGCGCCCTTCCCGGCGCTGGCCTGGCACGCCGCCGGCGAGCTGGCCCGCGCCGCGCCGATGCGCGAAGCCTCGGTGGTCTCGACCATCGACGCCGGCCTGCAGGCCCGCCTGGAGCCCCTCGCCGAAGCCGCCGCCCGCGCCCAGGGGGCGGAGGCCACCGCCGCCATCCTGGTGGTCGACGTGAAGACCCGGGCCGTCCGCGCCTCTGTCGGCTCCGGCGGCCTTTCGCGCCCCGGCGGCTGGATCGACATGACCCGCGCCCTGCGCTCGCCCGGCTCGACCCTGAAGCCCTTCATCTACGCCTTCGCCTTCGAACAGGGCCTGGCGGCCCCCGACACGGAGATCAAGGACACCGCCACCCGCTTCGCCGACTACCAGCCGGAGAACTTCGACCGCGTCTTCCACGGCAAGGTCACCGCCCGCGAGGCGCTGATCCACTCCCTGAACGTGCCCGCCGTCGCCACCCTCGACCGCGTCGGCCCGGACGCCTTCGCCGCCCGCATCGCCGGGGCGGGCGCCAATCTCGTGCGCCCGCAGGTGGAAAGCCGCGCGGCGGGCCTGGCCCTGGCCCTCGGCGGCGCAGGCCTCTCCTTACGCGACCTCGCCCTGCTCTACGCGGCCCTCGCCGACGGCGGCGTCGCCAAGCCGCTGGCGTGGACGGAGGCCGAGGCCACCCGGCGCCCCCGCCAGTCCGGCGACCGGCTGGTCAGCGCCGAGGCCGCGCGCCAGGTGCTCGACATCCTGCGCGAGACCCCGCCGCCCGCCGGCCGCACCCCCGCCGCGCTCACCGCCGGCCGGCCGGTGATCGCCTACAAGACCGGCACCTCCTACGGCTTCCGCGACGCCCTGGCGGCCGGAGTGGTCGGCGGCCAGGTGGTGATCGTCTGGACCGGCCGCGCCGACGGCGGCGCCCGGGGAGGCCTCACCGGCCGCGACGCCGCGCTCCCCTTGCTCTTCGACGTCGCCGACCGCCTGGAGGCCCCGCCCGCCGCGCCGCGTCCCATCGCCCCGAAGGCCGCGCCCCGGGCGCTGCAGCGGCTGGAGGCCGCCGATACGGGCCCACGCCTGATCTTCCCGCCCGACGGGGCCACGCTGCAGGCCGATGCCCTGGGCGCCTCGGGGCGTGGCTTCGCCCTCGCGGCCGAGGGGGAGGGCCTGTCCTGGTACGTCAACGGCGCGCCGCTCGCCGCCGACCCGGTCAGCGGCAAGGTGATCTGGCGGCCGGTGGCGGCGGGCTTCTACCAGCTCAGCACGGTCGATGCGCTGGGGCGCGCGGCGAAGGCGCGGGTGCGGGTGAAGGCGGGCGGGTAGTCAGTGGGTGAATGCCTACGCGGATGCGCCTTGCGTGGTTCGAGACGCGCTTCGCGCTCCTCACCATGACTAAGTTTGTGCGGCTTGAGTCATCCTGAGGGCCCGCGAAGCGGGTGTCTCGAAGGACGCAGGGCCGTTCAGCCGCCTAAGGCCGCAGCCACTCCTCGATGTCCTCCGGCCCGGTGATGGTGACCCCGAGGTCGGTGATCAGCCCGTTCCCCAGCGAATAGACCCAGCCGTGGATGTGCACGAACTGCCCGCGCGCCCAGGCGTCGTGCACGAAGACGTCGGAGGCGACGTTCTTGACCTGCCGCAGGACGTTGAGCTCGCAGAGCCGGTCGAGCCGCGCGCGGTCCTCCATCGGCTCCAGCTCGGCCCGGTGCTCGGCCGCCACCTCGCGGATCGGGTGCAGCCAGTGGTCGATCAGGCCGTGCCGATGGCCGTCCACCGCCGCCGCCACGCCGCCGCAGCCGTAGTGGCCCACCACCATGATGTGGCGCACCTT
>DASPLZ010000423.1:0-6694 GCA_035627295.1 Phenylobacterium sp.
GGCGGCGTCCGTCATCCGCGCGGGGTGGAACGCCGCGGGGCGAAAGGCAAGAGGTCAGCCGGCGAGAACCGGCCGTCGCCAGGCGCCCAGCACCGACACCACGAAGAGCAGCATGCCGACGACGGCGAGCACCGGGCCGACCACCAGCCCGGTCTCGGTGATCCCCTTGTGGCCCACCAGGTAGAAGCCGAGCGAGGGGATCATGATCGCCACCCCGAGCGTGGAGAGCGCCCAGTTCGCCCACCCGAGCCTGATCGACACCCGTTCGCCGAACAGGGCGTAGAAGAGGCCCATGAGCCCGAGGCTGGTCCAGCCGAGCAGGTTGAGGTGGGCGTGGGCCGGCGAGGTGGTGAAGTCCTGGGTGGCGCCGAGCACGGCGCCCCAGATCATGCCGGAAAGGCCGCAGACGGCGGCGGCGGTGAAGAAGGCGAGCGGCAAGCGGCTCTGCATGGTGTGGTCGTCCCCCCAGACGATGTCACGTGTGACGCTTAGAAACGACGGTTCGCCGGCTTCGGCAAGCCTTGCGCAAGGCGAGGGGCGGGGCCTATCTGCAAGGCATGCCCGACCTGCCGCCCAACGCCGCGCCCGGCAAGCCGCTGAGCCCCGCCGCCCGCCGCGCGCTGGACGAGGCCGCCGCCCGTAAGGCCGCGGAGATCGAGGCGGTCCAGATCGAGGCGGTCCGGGCCGAGGAGGAGGGCGGTCCCAGAGGTCCCGAGCCCACCCGCTTTGGCGACTGGGAGCGCAAGGGGATCGCGGTCGACTTCTAGGTTCGCCTCTCAGGCGCATCGGCTCGCAAGGGCGGGCCGGGGCGTTAAGGTGAGCGTTAACCTTTACGGGAGTTGCGTCATGCGCCGCCTTCTGGCTCTCGCCGCCGTGGCGACCGGTCTCGCCGCCGTCGGTCCGGCCGCCGCCTGCGAACGCTACGATCCCTGCCGCAAACCGCCGCCGCGGATCGGCCACTACGAGCATCGCTACGTCGAGCGCGAGGCTTGGCGGCCGCGAGTGGAGGAGGTGCGCCTGCCGGGCGATTTCTTCTACGGCGCCGGCGGGGTCGAGGCGCCGATGGGCGGTGATTTCTACTATGGCGGCGGCTATGTGATCGCCGGGAGCAACGCTTCCAGCTTCGCCGGGGCCTCGGCCTTCGCCAGCGCCCGGGCCAGCGTCTCGGTCAGCACGCGCTTCCGCGGCGGCCACCACCACGGCGGCAAGCGCTGGGGCGGTCACAAGGGCGGCAAGCCCTAGGCCCCCGCCATCTCCTCGGCGATCCGCAGGGCGGCCGCGCGCGGGTCGGCCGCGGCGGTCACGGGGCGGCCGATGACGATGTGGCTGGCGCCGTTCGCCAGGGTCTCGGCGGGCGTCGCGGCGCGGGCCTGATCATCCTTGCCGGCCCAGTCGGGGCGCACGCCAGGGGTCACCACCAGGAAGTCCGGGCCGCCGATGCGCCGCGCGATGGCGGCTTCGTGCGGGCTGGACACCACTCCGTCGGCGCCGGCGTCGATCACCTGACGGATGCGCCGCTCGACCAGAGTCTCGACGCCCATGCCGTAGCCGATCTCGGCCAGGTCCTGGCCGTTCAGGCTGGTCAGGACGGTGACGCCGAGGATCTTCGACGAGCGCTCGCCGGCCCGCCCGCGCACGGCGGCGGCCAGCACCTGCGGCTCGGCGTGGACGGTCAGCAGATCGCAGGCGCCGGAGGCGACCACAGCGGCGGTCGCCTTCTCCACCGTCGCGCCGATGTCGTGCAGCTTCCAGTCGAGGAAGACGTCGCGGCCGCGGCTTTTCAGATCCTTGGCCATCTCCATGCCGCCGGAGGCCAGGAGCTGCAGGCCGATCTTGTAGAAGGAGACGGCGTCGCCCAGGCCCTCGACCAGGGCTTCGGCCTCGGCGCGGGTCGGTACGTCCAGCGCCACGATCAGGCGCGGGTCGGCGGCGGGCGCGGGCGCGCGTGCGGCGAGGGCGGCGGCCATGGCGGCGCTCCTTCGGTCTAGCTTCGATTCAGGCTAAGAGCGCTGAATGGACTCCTGGGACCTGGCGGTCAACTTCTTCATCGCGATGTTCGCGCTGATCGACCCGGTGGGCAACGTGCCGGTGTTCGCCGCTGCGACCGCGGGCGCCACGGCGGCCGGGCGGCGAATGGTGGCGCTTTACATCGCCCTCTTCATCTTCGGCTTCCTGGCCTTCTTCTATTTCACGGGCCTGGCGCTCCTGGAGTTCTTCGGCATCTCCCTGCCGGCCTTCCGCATCGCCGGCGGGATCATCCTCTTCCTCCTGGGCCTCGACATGGCCCGCGACGACTTCACCGCCCGCTTCGCCGACGCCGCCGACGGGGCCGAGACCAAGACCGCCAGGGCCTATGCGCGCCAGCGGTTCGAGCGGCTGATCGTGCCCTTCGCCATGCCGCTCTTGATCGGGCCGGGGGCGATCTCGACGGTGGTGATCTACGCCGGCGACGCCGGGCCGCGGACGCTGGAGACCACGGCGGTGGGGCTGGGCGTGCTCTTCGCCGTGGCGGCCGTGACCATGCTGACCTTCTGGGCGACGCCGCTGATCAGCCGCATCCTGGGGCGGATCGGCATGACCATCGTCGTGCGGGTGCTGGGCCTGATCCTCTGCGCGCTCGCGGTGCAGTTCGTGCTGATCGGGGTGGCGGATTCGACGCGCGGCGTGATCCGCAGCGAGGCCGCCGCGCCCTACGCGGTCGAGCACTAAGCCTTTCCCTCTCCCTCGTGGGGAGGGTGGGCCGCGAAGCGGCTCGGGTGGGGGTCTTGCTGACTCGCCGAGACAGCTGAGAGGGCGAAGCCCCACCCGTCTCGTCGCTTCGCGCCGATCCACCCTCCCCATAAGGGGAGGGAGTTAGGCCCCGGTCACTTCTTCCCAGAAGCGCTTGGCCTTGCCGAGGAAGCTGGCGCCCTTCGGGTGCTGCTGTTCGGAGCAGATGCCGTCGAACTCGCGCAGCAGCTCCTTCTGGCGGGCGGTGAGGCGCGTGGGGGTCTCGACGAAGAGTTCCACCACCAGGTCGCCGCGCTCGCGCGAGCGCAGCGAGGGCATGCCGCGGCCCTTAATGCGGATGGTGCGGCCGGTCTGGGAGCCCTCGGGCACCTTGACGGTCTGGCGGCACTGGCCGTCGCAGTTCTCGCCGCCCATCAGGCAGGGGGCCTCGATCTCGCCGCCGAGGGCGGCGGTGCTCATGGTCACCGGCACGGTGCAGAGCAGGTCCAGGCCGTCGCGCTCGAAGAGGTCGTGCGGGCGCACCGAGAGGAAGATGTAGAGGTCGCCGCGCGGGCCGCCGCGCGCGCCGGCGTTGCCCTCGCCGGTCAGGCGGATGCGCGCGCCGTCATCGACGCCGGCGGGGATGCGGACCGAGAGGTTGCGGGTCTTGCGCACCTGGCCGTGGCCGTGACAGTCGGCGCAGGGGTCGAGGATGAGCTTGCCCGAGCCGCCGCACCGGGGGCAGGCGCGCTCGATCGAGAAGAAGCCCTGGCTGGCCCGGACGCGGCCCGCGCCGCCGCACTGCAGGCAGGCGGTGGGGTTGGTGCCGGGCTTGGCGCCCGTGCCAGTGCAGGTCTCGCAGGTCATGGCCGTGGGGACGGCGATCTCCACCTCGGCGCCCGCATAGGCCTGCTCCAGGGTGATCTCCAGGTCGTAGCGCAGGTCCTGGCCGCGCGCCGGTCCGCTGCCGCGGCCCCGCTGGGCGCGGCCGAACATGTCGCCGAAGACGTCGCCGAACACGTCCTTGAAGATGTCGTTCACATCGGCGTAGGCGGCGCCGTTTCCGCTGCCGCCGTTGACGCCCGCATGGCCGAAGCGGTCGTAGGCGGCGCGCTTCTGTTCGTCGGAGAGGACGGAATAGGCCTCGTTGATTTCCTTGAACCGGCCGGCGGCGTCCTCGCAGCCGCCATTGCGGTCGGGGTGATGCTCCATCGCCAGCTTGCGGAAGGCGGCCTTCAGGCCCGCCGCGTCGCAGCTGCGCTCGACCCCCAGGACTTCATAGTAATCGCGCATGAAGCTTCAGGAATTCAATGAACTGAACGGATGGGAGATGGGTCGGCTTCCGTCCGGCTGCAAGGCCGCGCCTCGCGCCGGACGGAACACCTTCTTTGTCGCGAAAGCGGCGGCGACGTTCCCCGAATGAGTTTGGTTTCGCATGACTTGCCCGGCCCCCGCCATAGGTCATCGCGTCGCAATCAAAGAAAATCCCCTCCCGCGAGGAGAGGGGATTCTGGTTACGACATCAACGCTTAAGACGCCTTCCGGTCGTCGCCGTCGACTTCCTCGAACTCGGCGTCGACCACGTCGTCGCCGCCCGAGGCCTGGGCGTCACCGGCTTCGGCGTCGCCCTGCTGGGCTTTGTACATGGCCTCGCCGAGCTTCATCGACGCCTGGATCAGCGCTTGCGTCTTGGCCTGGATGGCCTCGACGTCGTCGCCTTCCACCGCGGCCTTGGCCTCGGTGACGGCGGTCTCGATCGCGCCCTTCTCATCGGCCGAGATCTTGTCGCCATGCTCGGCGAGCGCCTTCTCGGTGCCGTGGATGGCCGCCTCGGCGCTGTTCTTCGCCTCGACCAGGGCCTTGCGCTTCTCGTCGTCGGCCTTGTGGGACTCGGCGTCCTTGACCATCGCCTCGATGTCCGCGTCGGAGAGGCCGCCGTTGGCCTGGATGCGGATCGACTGCTCCTTGTTGGTCGCCTTGTCGCGCGCCTGGACGTTGACGATGCCGTTGGCGTCGATGTCGAAGGTGACCTCCACCTGCGGTACGCCGCGCGGGGCCGGCGGGATGCCGACCAAGTCGAACTGGCCGAGCAGCTTGTTGTCCTGCGCCATCGGGCGTTCGCCCTGGAAGACGCGGATGGTCACCGCCGACTGGTTGTCGTCCGCCGTCGAGAAGGTCTGCGAACGCTTGGTCGGGATGGTGGTGTTGCGCTCGATCAGCGGGGTGAAGACACCGCCCAGGGTCTCGATGCCCAGGGTCAGGGGCGTGACGTCCAGCAGCAGCACGTCCTTGACGTCGCCCTGCAGCACGCCGGCCTGCACCGCCGCGCCCAGCGCCACCACCTCGTCGGGGTTGACGCCCTTGTGCGGCTCGCGGCCGAAGAAGTCCTTCACCGCCTCGATCACCTTGGGCATGCGGCTCATGCCGCCGACCAGGATCACCTCGTCGATGTCGCCCTTCTTCAGGCCCGCGTCCTTCAGCGCCTGCTCGCAGGGGCCGATGGTCTTGGCGATCAGATCCTCGACCAGGGCTTCCAGCTTGGCGCGGGAGAGCTTGATGTTGAGGTGCAGCGGACCCGACGCGTTCATGCTGATGAACGGCAGGTTGACCTCGTACTGGGTCGTGGAGCTGAGCTCCTTCTTGGCCTTCTCGGCCTCTTCCTTCAGGCGCTGGAGGGCGAGCTTGTCCTTGCGCAGGTCGACGCCCTGCTCCTTCTTGAACTCCTCGGCCAGGTAGTCGACCACGCGAAGGTCGAAGTCCTCACCGCCGAGGAAGGTGTCGCCATTGGTCGACTTCACCTCGAACACGCCGTCGCCGATCTCCAGGATCGAGACGTCGAAGGTGCCGCCGCCGAGGTCGTAGACGGCGATCTTCTGGCCGTCGTTCTTCTCAAGCCCGTAGGCGAGGGCGGCGGCCGTCGGCTCGTTGATGATGCGCAGCACTTCCAGGCCGGCGATCTTGCCGGCGTCCTTGGTGGCCTGGCGCTGGGCGTCGTTGAAGTAGGCCGGGACGGTGATCACCGCCTTCTCGACCTTCTCGCCCAGGTGACGCTCGGCGTCCTCCTTCAGCTTGGAGAGGATGAAGGCCGAGACCTGCTGGGGCGAATAGTCCTTGCCGTGGGCCTTCACCCAGGCGTCGCCGTTCGGGCCCTTGACGATGTCGTAGGGCACCATGCCCTTGTCCTTCTCCACCACCTTGTCGTCGTAGTTGCGGCCGATCAGGCGCTTGATGGCGAAAAGGGTGTTGGAGGGGTTGGTGACGGCCTGGCGGCGGGCCGGCTGACCGACCAGGCGCTCGCCGTCGTCGAGGATGGCGACCACCGACGGCGTCGTCCGCGCGCCCTCGGCGTTCTCGATCACCTTCGGGTTCTTGCCATCCATGATGGCGACGCACGAATTGGTGGTGCCGAGGTCAATGCCGATGATCTTGCTCATTGAGAACTCTATTCGCTCCTTTTTGCGGCTGATGAACCCTTGGGGCCTTCTAGGAAGCGCCCATGGTGCGGCTCATCCCCGGTTCGTTAGGTCTCTGTCTACAAAGGGCGATTGACTCCCACGTCAACCGCTTCGTTGGCCGATATGGGAAACCTGAGCCCCCCTGCAAGGGCTCAGGCGTCCCGGCGCAGCCAGTCTGGCAGGAAGGCGGCGTAGGCGGTTTCCGGGTAGGGCGTCCTCGCGCCCCGCCGGGCGAGGAAGGCATGCTCCACCGCCATGGCTTGCTGCTCGATGTTGAGGTCCGAGAACCGGCAGCCGTCGGTGATCTCATAGGCGTAGGCCGCCGGGCCGTCGCCGCAGGCGAGCTTGGCGAAGAGGAGGTTCACCCCCTGCTGCGCCTGCCAGACGTGGACCAGCTCGTGCACGAAGGTGGCCTGCAGGCGCAGCGGCGTCGTCTCGGCGGTGAAGTCGGCCGCCGCCGCGGCCCACGGCCAGACGATCAGCCGGCCCGAGGCCACGAAGGCGCGCCGCCACCAGGAGATCGGCTGGGC
>DASPLZ010000424.1:0-2333 GCA_035627295.1 Phenylobacterium sp.
GTCCCGGCCGCCGAGCTGACCGTGAAGGACGGCGTCGTCAGCCACACGGCCTCGGGCCGCTCGGCGGGCTTCGGCGAGCTGGCGGCCGAGGCGGCCAAGATCACCCCGCCCGAGACCCCGACGCTGAAGGATCCGCGCAGCTTCACCCTGATCGGCACCGACCGGGTGCGCCGTAAGGATTCCGCGGCCAAGAGCACCGGCGCCGCCCGCTTCACCCAGGACGTGCGCCTGCCGAACATGCTGACCGCCGTGGTCGCCCACGCCCCCCGCTTCGGCGGCAAGGTGAAGCGCTACGACGCCGCGGCCGCCAAGGCCCTGCCGGGCGTGGTCGACGTGATCGCCATTCCTTCCGGCGTGGCGGTGGTCGCCGATAGCACCTGGGCGGCGATGAAGGGCCGCGAGGCGCTGGACATCACCTGGGACGAGGCCAAGGCCGAAAAGCTGAGCTCCGACGCCCAGCTCGCCCGCTACCGCGAGATCGCCGCCGGCAAGGCGGAAGGCGAATGGACGCCGTTCGACTCCAAGGGAACGCCGACCGAGGGCGGGACGGCGACGGTGGACATCACCTACGACTTCCCGTTCCTGGCCCACGCCTGCATGGAGCCGATGAACTGCGTCGCGCAGGTGGGCGGCGGCAAGACCAAGCTCACCTTCGGCTCGCAGATCCCGACCATCGACCAGCTGAACACCGCCCGGATCGTCGGCGCCCTGCCCGGCTCCATCGAGATCGAGACCCTGTTCGCCGGCGGCTCCTTCGGCCGGCGCGCCACCTTCCAGTCGGACTACGTGACCGACGCCGTGCACATCGCCAAGAAGGTCGGCGGCGGGCGGCCGGTGAAGCTGGTCTGGACCCGCGAGGACGACATGAAGGCCGGCTACTACCGCCCGCTCGTCCACCACGCGATCCGGGTGAAGACCGGCGCCGACGGCCTGCCCGCCGAATGGCGCCAGCGGATCGTCACCCAGTCGATCATGAAAGGCTCGCCGATGCCGGCGCCCAAGGGGCCGGACGCCACGGCGGTCGAGGGCGCGATGGGCTCGCCCTACCTGAAGGCCACGCCCGTGGTCGACGCCCAGGTGGCGTTGGTGGATTCCCAGGTGCCGGTGCTCTGGTGGCGTTCGGTGGGCGCGACCCACACGGCCTTCGCCATGGAGCACACCATCGACCAGCTGGCGCGGGCGGCCGGCCAGGACCCGGTCGCCTACCGCCGCGCGCTCTACCAGAAGGCGGGCGCCAAGCGGCACCTGGCGGTGCTCGACCTCGCGGTCGAGAAGGGCGGCTGGACAGGTCCCCAGGCGGGCGAATGGACCCGCGGCGTCGCCGTCCACGAGAGCTTCGGCTCGGTGGTCGCCCAGATCGCCGACGTGAAGCTGGTCGACGGCGAACCGCGCGTCGGCCGGGTGGTCAGCGCCATCGACTGCGGCATGGCCATCGCCCCCGACCAGGTGGCCGCCCAGGTCGAGGGCGGCACCTGCTACGGCCTCTCGGCGGCGCTCTACGGCCAGACCACCCTGAAGGACGGCCAGGTGCAGGAGACCAACTTCGACACCTACCGGGTCCTGCGCATCAACGAGGCGCCGCAGGTGGAGACCTACATCCTGCCCTCCACCGCCCCGCCCAGCGGCGTCGGCGAGCCCGGCACTCCGGTGATCGCGCCCGCGGTGGCCAACGCCCTCCTGGTCATCACCGGCAAGCCGACCACCAGCCTGCCGTTCGTCAAGCCGGCCTAGAGATCCTGGGGGCGATCGACGTCATAGTGCACGCCAGGGTCATCGGTGGGGACCAGCGCGAGGCGGTCGCCGAGCGTCTTCAGCACTTCACGCGCGCCGGCGTCACCGGAAGCCTTTGCGAGGTCGGGGAGCAAGCCTGCCGAGAAGGCTACGGGATGCCCACGCCGCCCTTCGCAGAAGGGCGCAGCGGCCGGCGCGCCTTGCCGCACCGCTTTGACAAGCTCGGCGGCGATGCTTGGCGGGGTGCGCGGCATATCGGCCAGGAATACGATCAGGCCCGCCACGTCCGGCGGCAGATCGGCGACGCCCGCCCGCAGCGAGGCGCCCATGCCTTCGGCGTAGTCGGCGGCATCAACGATGCGCAGCCGCTCGGACGCCTCCCGCCTCCCGGCGAAGGCCCGCGCCGCCGCCGCGACCGCCGCCGCCTGGTCGCCCACAACCACCCGCACGGTCCGCACCGGCGCGGCGAGGGCGGCGGCCAAGGCGCCGTCGATCAGCCGCCCGCCGTTCCACGGCGCCAGCAACTTGCCGCCGCCGAAGCGCGAGCCGGTTCCGGCCGCCAGCACGATGGCCTCGAAGGCTTCCCCCAACGGCTCCCCGGT
>DASPLZ010000425.1:0-10767 GCA_035627295.1 Phenylobacterium sp.
CTGGCGCCGCCCGGGCCGCGGCCGGCCGACGCCTTCGATGCGGCGGCGAAGTTCCACGTGGCCGCCAGCGTCTCCTACGAGCGCTACTTCATGGCCCGGATCTACCAGTTCCAGTTCCACCGGGCGGCCTGCAAGCAGATCGGCTGGAAGGGCCCGCTGCATCGCTGCTCGGTCTATGACCAGAAGGAAATGGGCCAAAAGTTCAACGCCATGATGGCCTTGGGCCAGTCCAAGCCCTGGCCGGAGGCGCTCGAGGCCTTCACCGGCGAGCGGCGCACCGACGCCAGCGCGGTGGCCGACTACTTCCGGCCGCTGGACGCCTGGCTGACCCGGCAGAACAAGGGCCAGCAGTGCGGGTGGTGAGCTAAGCTCCTGACCTAGAAATGGTTTTTACGGCGTTTACCGCGCTCTGAGGCGATTTCGTTTACCGCGTTCAGCGATCTTCGCGTGTCGGGCTGGGATTCCGACACAAGGAATGCTGGGGCATGCAAACGAAATTCCTCGGAAGCGCGGGGCGCTTCCGCCAAAGCCTTGAGCGCGTTTCGCGCGGCCTGCGCCAGTGGCGGGACGACCGTCGCGGGGCGATCGCGATCCAGTTCGCCTTCCTGGTGGTGCCGGTCACGGTCCTGGCCTTCGGGCTGGTCGACCTGAACCGCATGAACACCCAGAAGTACAATCTCCAGGACTCCCTGGACGCCGCTGCGCTCTATGCGGCCCGGTCGGACGCCGACACCGACGCGGAGCTGCAGGCCGAGGGCCAAAAGGCCCTGATGGCGAACCTCCAGATGATGGACGGCGCCCAACTGGTCAGTTCCAGCTTTGAGCTCGACGGGGTGACCGTCATCGCCAGGGCCGAGATGAAGCTGCCCGCGGTGGTGTCGAACCTTTGGACCAACCAGGACCTGACGGTGCGAGTGAACACCGAGGTCATGCGCAACTCCAAGAACGTGGAAGTGGCGCTGGTGCTCGACGTCACCGGTTCGATGGAAGGTCAGCCGATCGTCGACCTGAGGAGCGCCGCCGCCGAGCTGGTTGATATCGTCGTCAAGGAACAGCAGACCCCATTCTATTCAAAGGTGGCGATCGTGCCCTATTCGATGGGCGTGAACGTCGGCGAGTACGCCGACGACGTGCGCGGTTCGATCCCCGCCGCCAGGGGCATCAGCAGCATCACCTGGTGGAAGGGCAGCGAGAAATCGCTGAGCAAGATCACGCGCACCAATCCGGCGGTGGTCACTTCAGGCGGTCACGGCCTGTCCACCGGCGATGTGATTTACATGTGGGATGTCGACAGCCCACTGGACGACGATTTGGACAACAAGGCCTTCTCGGTCACCAAAATCGACAACGACAAGTTCAGCCTCAATGGAGTGGACGCGACCGGCGGAACCAGCGTGCCCGACAGTGGCAAGTTTCGCTCTTGCCTGACCGCGAACTGCGATCTGGTCGTCACCTCCAACAACCACGGGTTCGCGACGAACGCGTGGGTTCATCTGACGGACGTGTCCGGCGGCGATGCCCTGACCAGCCGTGTCAACAACCAGACATTCCAGATCACCAAGCTCTCGAACGATACCTTCCGGCTCAACGGCCGGCAGCTGCGTCGCGACACCAGCTTCACCTACACCGGCAATACCGGTTCAGCTTGGTGCACGACCTATGGCTGCGAGTTCTACCGGTTCACGAACCAGAATGGCGGTGTGAAGGTCCACCGCGTGAGCACCTGCGTGTCGGAACGCACCGGCGCCTCGCCCTACACCGACAACTATCCGGTCAGCCTGAACTATCCGGCCAGCGGCAACCCGTGCCTGGAGAACACCATCTACCCGCTGTCGTCCAACAAGGACGCGCTGAAGGCGCAGATCGCCGATCTGGAGGAGGAAGGCTCGACCGCCGGCCACATCGGCGTGGCCTGGGGCTGGTATATGATCTCGCCGAACTTCGGGAGCCTGTGGACCAACGCCTCCAGCCGGCCGGCGGCCTACACCGCGCCGCACACCCTGAAGGTGGTCGTGTGGATGACCGACGGGGCGAACAACACCGCCTACTGCAATGGCGTGATCGCCCAGGACTCCGGCACCGGTTCGGGCTCCGCCAGCGACCACATCAACTGCAACGCCACCAACGGCAAGTCCTCGCCCCAGACCCTGGCGCTCTGCAGCGCGATGAAGGCCCAGGGGATCGTGGTCTATACGGTCGGCTTCAACATCGCCGGCAACCAGCCCGCGATCGATGTGGTCAACGGCTGCGCCACCGATGCGGAGCACGTCTACCTGCCGAACGGCGGCACGGCGCTCAGCGCGGCCTTCTCAGCCATCGGGGCCGAGATCGATAATCTCAGGCTGTCGAAGTAGCCGCCCCCGGCGCTCCACACGCCAGGTTTCCTCCCCTGCCGCCGCGGCCCAGCCGCGGCGGCGTTTTCTTTGGGATCAGGCGCTTTGGGCGTGCTGGCCGTCCGACGTCGCGCCGGTCCGCATCAAGCCCGCCTCGACGGCGGCCAGCAGCGCGTCGGCGGTGATCGGCTTGGTCACGTGCCCGTCGGCCCCGGCGCTCAACGAGGCCGCGGCGTGTTCAGGCATGGCGTTGGCGGTGAGGGTGAGGATCGGCATGCGCGGAACCTTGCCTTCCGCTTCCATCGCGCGGATGTGGCGGATGGCCGTGAGGCCGTCCATCACCGGCATCTGCATATCCATCAGGACGAGGTCGAAAGCCTCGCGGGCGGCCGCTTCCACCGCCTGGGCGCCGTCCTCGACGCAGGTGAGCTCGACGCCGACGGCGCCGAGGATCAGCTCCACCACCCGGCGATTGGTCGGATGGTCCTCCGCCAGGAGGATGCGGCGGCCGGCGAGGTCGAAGCCGGCGCCGATCGCGCGGGTCTCGCCGGCGACGGCCGGCGCCTCGGCGCGGGCGAGCTCCAGCTCCAGCCGGAAGCAGGCGCCTTCGCCGGGCGTGGCGTCGGCGGTGAGCCGCCCGCCCATCGCCTCGGCCAGGGAACGCGAGATCGCCAGGCCCAGGCCCGTGCCGCCGAAGCGGCGGGTGATCGAGCCGTCGGCCTGCTCGAAGCGTTCGAAGAGCCGGGCCTTGGTCTCGTCGTCGAAGCCGATGCCGCTGTCGCGGACAAAGAAGGAGAGCGCGGCGCCGCTCGCGGTCGGCTCGGCCCCGACCGTCAGGCTGACTTCGCCCTCGGTGGTGAACTTGATGGCGTTGGAGAGCAGGTTGCAGAGGATCTGCCGCAGCCGCACCGCATCGCCCATGAAGATCCCCCGCGCGCCCGGCGCGAAGGCCAGGGAGAATTCCAGGCCCTTGGCCTGGGCGGTCGCCTCGAAGAGCGCGCAGCAGGCCTCGACCGAGACGCCGAGGTCGAAGGGCTCGGTCTTGAGCTCCATCCGGCCGGCTTCGATACGGGCGAGATCGAGGATGTCGGTGAGCAGGGCCTGCAGGGTCTGGGCGGAGGTTTCGATCAGCGAGACCATCTCGGCCTGCGCGGGCGACAGCGCGGTCTTGGCCAGGGCGCCGGCCACGCCCATCACCCCGTTCAGCGGGGTGCGGATCTCGTGGCTCATGTTGGCGAGGAATTCGCTCTTGGCGCGGCTGGCCCCCTCGGCGGCTTCCTTGGCCTGCAGGAGTTCGGCCTCCGCGCGGCGCTCGTGATCGATGTTGCGGATCGCGCCGATGACCCGCTCGATCTTGCCGCTGGAGGTCTTGATCGCCTCGCAGGCGGAGTCGACCCACACGTACTGGCCCGTGGTCCGCTGGAGGTGGCGATAGGTGCGACGGAAGGGCGTGCCGTAGGCCACGTGGTCGTCCCAGGCGGCCTGGGCGTCGGCGCGGTCGTCCGGATGCAGGCTGCCCCACATGTCGCGGTCGAGCTCGTCGTAGGTGGCCTGCTCGCCCTCCGGCCGAAGGCCGCCGCCGCTGAGCTCGCGCCGCCGCCAGTCCATCTCCCAGACGACCAGGTTGCCCAGTTCCGCGGCGATCGTCAGCCGCTGCTCGGCGCGCTTGGCGTCATCCAGGGCGGCGACCATGGCGCTGACGTCGTAGGTTACGATCACCACGCCCTCGACTTCGCCGGTGTCGGCCCGCCAGGGGGTGAGCTCGGCCGCCACCCAGAGACGTCGGCCCCCCGCGATGTCCAGCCGCAAGGTCCCAAGGCGCACCGCCTCGCCCGCCAGCGCCTGCTCGAGCGCCTCGCTCCAGTCGTCCTTCGACCGGGGGAAGAGTTCGTGCAGGGTCTTGCCCGAAGCGCTCTGCGCCTCCGGGCCCATCTCGGCGTCCCACCGCTGGCTGGTCAGGGCCAGGCGCAGGTTGCGGTCGGCGACGGCGACGGCCACCGGCGCGTGGCGGATGGTGGCCTCGATCAGCGACTTGGCGGCCCTGGCCTCGGCCTCGCGGGCGGCCTGGTCCTGCGCCCCGATGCGGTGCTCCCACTCGCTCGCCATCAGGGCGGCGAGGTCGGCGAGGTCGGCGGCGACCTGCGGGTCGTGGGCGCGGGGGACGCGGTCGAGCAGCATCAGCACGCCCAGCACCTCGCCGCTGGAGAGGCGGATCGGAGCCCCGGCGTAGAACCGGATATGGGGCTCGCCGAAGACCTTCGGGTTGTCGATGAAGCGGGGATCGAGGGCGGCGTTCTCGATCCAGAGCAGTTCGCCGGTGTCGACCGGCAGGCTGGAGAGCGACTGGTCGCGTGGCACCGTATCGTCCGTGGCGCCGTCGTCGCAGATCCACAGCTGGTCGGCCTCCATCAGGCCGACGAAGGCATAGGGCGCGCCGGTCGCGCGGCGGGCCAGGCGGCACAGGCGATCGAAAGCCGGCTTCACCGCCTGGAAGTCGATCCGTCGCAAGGCGGCCAGGCGCTGCGCTTCGCGACCGTCGACGTCCGTGCTCATCCCGCGCTTCCTCGATCCCCGAGGTTTTTGGAATAGCTGGAATATTTTAACGATAGGTGCCTGTGACCCAGGGTCAGGCGAGGAGCTTGATCTCCCGCAGGCGCTCTTTCAGGAAATCGTCGGCGGTGATCGGCTGGGAGTAGCGGTCCGGGTTCCCGGCCGTGACGCAGCCCGGCAGGGTCTTGATCAGATAATCCGGGTTGAAGTGCAGGAAGAACGGCGTCGAGTAGCGCGCCACCCCCCTGCGCTCCGGCGGCGGATTGACCACCCGGTGGGTGGTCGACGGCAGCACATGGTTGGTCAGCCGCTGCAGCATGTCGCCGATGTTGCAGACCACCGCGCCAGGCGGGGCGTTGATCGGCAGCCATTGACCGTCGCGGTCCAGCACCTCCAGCCCCGCCTCCTCGGCGCCGAGCAGCAGGGTGATGACGTTGATGTCCTCATGGGCGCCGGCGCGCACGCCTGGCGCGTCCGGCCCGATGGGGGGGTAGTGGAGCAGGCGCAGGATGCTGTTGCCCTCGTCCACGGTCGGGTCGAAGAAATGCTTCGGCAGGTCGAGGTAGAGGGCGATGGAGGTCAGCACCCGCTTGCCCAGGCCGTCCAGCGCGCCGAACAGCCAGCCGATGCTCTCGTGGAACCGCGGGACCTCCGCCGGCCAGACGTTGGGCGGCATCACCTCGGCGAAGCGGTGGCCGGGCGGCAGGTCGCGGCCGGTGTGCCAGAACTCCTTGAGATCGACCTGGCTCGCGCCCTTGGCGGTCTCGATGCCGAAGGGGACGTAGCCGCGCTGGCCGCCGACGCCGACGACGTACCGGCGCTTCACCTCGGTCGGCAGGGCGAAGAAGGCCTTGGCGTCGGCGATGGCCTGGTCGATGCGGTCTTGCGGCAGGCCGTGGTCCTCGACCACGGCGAAGCCGTAGCGGGCGAAGGAGCCGCCGAGGGCCTGGGCGAAGGCGGCCTCGTCGCGGGCCTGGTCGGCGAGGGAAACAGGTTCGATGCGCTCGGCGAGCAAGGGGAGGGCTCCGTGGGTTCGGTGGTGACCTTACAGCCCTCTGGCGCTGGCGGCCAATTCGCTGCGGGCAGGCCCTGCGTGGTTCGAGACGCGGCTTCGCCGCTCCTCACCATGACCAGGTCTGTGCTGGCTTCGTCATCCTGAGGAGCCCGCGCAGCGGGCGTCTCGAAGGACGCACGGCCCCCTCAGCCGCTGGTCGCGGGCGCAGGATCCGGCTCGGCGGCGGGCTTGGGCGCGCGGCGGGGATTGAACAGCGGCCCGGGCACCGGGGCGTTGCCGTGCAGCAGGCCGACGCCGGCGTAGATGCCGCCGGTGATCTCCAGGTCGAAGCGGTCGGAATCTCGCTGACGGATATCGGCGACGGTCTCGGCCGCCTCGTGCGGGTCGAGGCCCAGTTGCTTCAGCGCCTGGCCGCCGAAGGCGAGGGCGGACTCGAACGTCTCGCGCAGCTGCACATCGACGCCGGCCTTGACGAGGTCCAGGGCGTGGCCGCGGTCGAAGGCGCGGACCATCAGGGCGGCCTGCGGGAATTCGGACTTCACCAGCTCGACGATGCGGTTGGCCGTGTCCTTGTTCTCCACGCAGACCAGGATCAGCCGGGCGCTCTCGGCGCCGGAGGCGCGCAGGATGTCGAGCCGGGTCCCATCGCCGTAGTAGACCTTGAAGCCGAACGGCGCGGCGTCGCGGACCATCTCCGGGTCGAGGTCGATGAGGCTGACGTCGACGCCGCGCGCCAGGAGCGACTGGCTGGCCACCTGGCCGAAGCGGCCGAAGCCGATCACCAGCACGCTGCCCTGCAAGCCGTCCGGCGCTTCGACGCCGTCGATGTCGGGCTGGATCACCGGCAGCAGGCGGCGCGTCCCGATCAGCACGACCGGCGTCAGCACCATGGAGAGGATCACCGCGGCGGTGGCGACGGCGTTCTCGCGCGCGTCGATGACGTCGGCCGCGGTGGCGGCGGCGTAGAGCACGAAGGCGAACTCCCCGCCCTGGGCGAAGAGGGCCGCCCGCTGCACCGCCTCCCGCGGGCGGGCCTTGAAGAGGCGGGCGATGAGGTAGATGCCGAACGCCTTCAGGGCCATCAGGCCGACGAGGATAAGGCCCAGCACCCGCCACTCGCTGAGCACCACCGCGAGGTCGAGCGACATGCCGACGGCGATGAAGAAAAGGCCCAGCAGGATGCCGCGGAAGGGCTCGATGTCCGCCTCGAGCTGGTGACGGTAGGAGGATTCGGAGAGCAGCACCCCGGCCAGGAAGGCGCCCATGGCCATGGAAAGCCCCCCGACCTGCATGAAGAGCGCCGCCCCCAGCACCACCGCCAGCGCCGCGGCCGTCATCACCTCCCGGGCGCGGGCGCGTGAGAGCAGGCGGAACATCGGGTTCAGCGCGAACCGGCCGATGATGAAGAAGGCGACCAGGGCGCCCAGGCCGATCAGCACCTTCTGGACCGCAGACTCGCCGCTCTGCGCGGGCGCCAGCAGCGCCACCACCGCCAGGAGCGGCACGATCATCAGGTCTTCCATCAGCAGGATGGCCACCGCCCGCTGCCCGGCGGGCGTGGCGATCTCGCCGTCCTCCTCGAGGGTCTGGACGATCACCGCCGTGGACGAGAGCACGAAACCCATGGCCCCGATGAAGGCCACGACCGGCGGGATGCCGACCGCCGCGCCGGCCAGGGTGAGCAGGGCGCCGCAGCCGGCGACCTGGGCCGCGCCGAGCCCGAAGATGTCCTTCTTCATCGACCACAGGCGCCTGGGCCGCATCTCCAGGCCGATGATGAAGAGGAACATGATCACGCCGAACTCGGCGACGTGCAGGGTGGTCTGCGGCTCGCGGAACACCTTCAGCCCAAAGGGGCCGATGATCACCCCGGCGACCAGGTAGCCGAGGATCGAGCCGAACCCGAGCCGCTTGAACAGCGGCCCGGCGACGATGCCGGCGCCCAGCACCGCCACCACCTGCCCAAGGTTCACGCCTGCTTCCGCCGCCATGCGCCGCTCCCGTCGATGCCCAACTTCTGGACCACGCGGGCGCACGGGTCGACTCCCTGTCGAGATTCTTGCTGCATCGCAGCAGGATCGGTTGCCGTAGCGGCCGCTAAGGGGCAAAACCCGCCTGACCTTGCCGCATTCCGGAGAACGACATGGCTCAGAAGGTGCGAACCGAGGCCGTCGAGGCGCTGGAGGGCGTTCTCTTCGACGGCATGACCATCATGGCCGGCGGCTTCGGGCTCTGCGGCATCCCGGAGAACCTGATCGCGGCGATCCGCGAGGTCGGGACCAGGAACCTGACGGTGATCTCCAACAACTGCGGGATCGACGGCTTCGGCCTCGGCATCCTCTTGGAGGCGGGCCAGATCAAGAAGATGATCAGTTCCTACGTCGGAGAGAACAAGCTCTTCGAACAGCTCTACCTCTCGGGCGAGCTGGAGCTGGAGTTCAACCCGCAGGGCACCCTGGCCGAGCGCATCCGCGCCGGCGGGGCGGGCATCCCGGCCTTCTTCACCAAGACCGGCGTCGGCACCCTGGTGGCCGAGGGCAAGGAGGTGCGCGAGTTCGACGGCGAGGTGTATGTGATGGAGCGCGGCCTCGTCGCCGACCTCTCCATCGTCAAGGCGCAGAAGGGCGATGCGGAGGGCAACCTCGTCTATCGAAAGACCGCGCGGAACTTCAATCCGATGATGGCGACCGCCGGCAAGGTCTGCGTCGCCGAGGTCGAGGAGCTGGTCGAGGTCGGCAGCCTCGACAAGGACAACATCCACACCCCCGGCATCTATGTGGACCGCATCCTCAAGGGGCCGGTGTTCGAAAAGCGCATCGAGCGGGTGACCACCCGACCGCGCGAAACGGAAGGGAGCGCCGCGTAATGGCCTGGACCCGTGACCAGCTGGCCGAGCGCGCCGCGCGCGAGCTCAAGGACGGCTTCTACGTCAATCTCGGGATCGGCATCCCGACCCTGGTGGCCAACTACATTCCGGCTGGCGTCAGCGTGACCCTGCAGAGCGAGAACGGCATGCTCGGCATGGGGCCCTTCCCCTATGACGGCGAGGCGGACCCGGACCTGATCAACGCCGGCAAGCAGACCATCACCGAGCTGCCGAGCTCGTCCTATTTCTCCTCCGCCGACTCCTTCGCGATGATCCGCGGCGGGCACATCGACCTTTCCATCCTCGGCGCCATGCAGGTGGCGGCCAACGGCGACCTCGCCAACTGGATGGTGCCCGGCAAGATGGTGAAGGGCATGGGCGGGGCCATGGACCTGGTGGCCGGCGTCAAGCGGGTGGTGGTGGTCATGGAGCACGTCGAGAAGTCCGGCGCGCCCAAGCTGGTCGACGCCTGCTCCCTGCCGCTGACCGGCAAGGGGGTGGTGGACCTGGTGATCACCGACCTCGGGGTGTTCGAGGTGACGCCGAAGGGCCTGAAGGTCACCGAGCTGGCGAGCGGCGTCACCCTCGACGAGGTCAAGGCCAAGACCGAGCCGGCGCTCGAGGTCGCGCTCGGCTGACCGCCGTACGACGCGGCCCGGCCGTGCGTGGTTCGAGACGCGGCTTCGCCGCTCCTCACCATGACTAGGTTTGGGTGCGGTAGTCATCCTGAGGAGCCCGCGAAGCGGGCGTCTCGAAGGACGCAGGGCCTTGCCGCCCTCAGGTCTGATACCATCTCCAGATCATGGATAGACTGCGCGCCCTTGCGGCTGCCGTTCTTGCCGCGTCGCTGATCGCCGGCCCGGCCGCAGCCGCCACCGAGACCGCCGTCTTCGCCGGCGGCTGCTTCTGGTCGGCGGAAGCGGCGATGGAGAAGCTGCCTGGGGTCGCCGACGTGGTGTCCGGCTATTCCGGCGGAACCTCGCAGCGGCCGACCTACCAGAACCACGAGGGCCACCTGGAGGCAGTGAAGGTCACCTACGACCCGGCCAAGGTCTCCTATGCGACGGTGGTGGCCTATTTCTTCCGCCACATCGATCCCACCGATCCGAACGGCCAGTTCTGCGACCAGGGCCCCGCCTACCAGACCGCCGTCTTCGTGAAGGACGAGGCCGAGCGCAGGACGGCGACGGCCGCCAAGGCGCATGTGCAGAAGCTGCTCGGCAAGCCGGTGGCCACCGAGGTGCGCGCCGCCGCCCGCTTCTGGCCGGCCGAGGCCTATCACCAGGACTTCGCCCGGAAGAACCCCGCCCGCTACAACGCCTACAAGGTCGGTTGCGGCCGCGAGCGGGCGCTCAAGGCGGTGTGGGCAGGCCGCTAGCCGGATCGCGCGGGCGGGGCGCAAAGCCCTCGCCGACAAAGAGCTCCATCCGGCGTTTGCGCAGGTTCCGGTCGAGGGTGATGCTGACGATCTCGGGGCCAAAGGTACGGGCGAAGTCGGCCTTGAACTCCGCGCGGAAGGCGTCGACCAGGCTGGCGGCCAGCACCCGGCCGCCGTTGGCGGGGGTGAGCGGCCGCTCGGTCTCGGCCTGGTTCAGCGGGTGGATCTCGCGCACCCACATCACCAGCGGCGGAAAGCCCGGCTCGGCCCAGGCGCGCCGGCCGTAGTAGGCGGCGGCGTTGAAGAGGAAGCGGTCGTCCACCGCCACGGCGGTCAGCCCGGGCTCCTGCCGGACGCGGGCGATCAGGCTCTGCGTCATCGCCTCCCAGCCCTTGGCGCGTTTGAAGCTGTTGCCGGCGCCGATGCGGTCGGCGAGGGGCGGCGAGACGACCATGATCAGGAAGAGCGCGGCCAGGCCCGCCTGGAAGGCGCCGTTGGCGATTAGCCAGCGCCGGGCCCGCCAGCGCGTCAGCCAGGCGGCGACCAGCACCGCGCCGGCCACATAGCCGGCGCCCGACCAGTTGGCGTTGGCGCGGTTGATGAAGGCCTGGGCGGCGACGATGAG
>DASPLZ010000426.1:0-7778 GCA_035627295.1 Phenylobacterium sp.
CCGGGCGCGAAGCGGAAGGCCGAGGCGCCGCGGGCCGGGCCGAACGGACTGGAGGCGGTGATCGAGACCTGGCCGTTGGTCCCCGCCCTGGCCCTCGCGAACTGCAGGCGGACCTTGGCGGCGCTCAGCGGCAGGCGGGGGATGTCGATCCGCTCGACATCGGCCGTCAGGTCCGCGCGGGGCTCGGCGAGCGTTCCGGTCAGGGCGCCGTCGCCGGAAACCTTGCCGGCGATCTCCACCGGCCCGGCGCGGAACGGCCCGTTGGCCGTCCAGCCGAGCTTGAAGCTGAGCTGGCCGGCGGCGTCGCGCACGCCGGCCGCCGTAGCGGTGGCCGCAGAGCCCGTCAGCTTCGCCTGGCTGACCGCCAGCCGACCGGCGCCCCAGGCAAGGTCGGCGTCGAGTTTGGGCCGCGGACCGAGCAGCCGGTCGAGCTCGGCCATGCCGAGCGCGAGGCCGTCGCCGGAAGCCTGTACTCCGACCCGCCAGGGTTCGCCCGCCCTGCTCTGGCCCGCCGTCCAGCGGGCGGCCAGCGCGCCCCTGGCGCCGCGCCGCAGGGCCGAAAGGTTAGAGAGCCGCGCATCTCCGCTGAGCGCCAGATCGCCCAGCAGGCCGCGGCGGCCGCTGGCGTTCACGTCCAGCCCCGAGCCGTCGATCCGAATCGAGCGCATCAGGATGCGGCCGTCCGCCAGCCGGGTGACGGCGAGCTGGGCGCGGGGCGCGGCCCCCAGCAGGGCGGCGGCGGTCCCCTGCCCGCCCGCGCCGGTCAGGTCGGCCTCGATGGAAAGCTCCCGCGCCTTCATCGCCACCTCGACCGGCCCGCCGAGCCTCGTGAGGCGGAAGGCCGGCTGCCCCACCTCGTCGCCCTCGATCCGCCCGGCCAGCCGCCACGCGCCGGGATCGCCCGAGAGGAAGCCCGAGAACCGCGCCTGCTCGCCGCCGACGGCGGGGACCAGCGCCGCCAGGTCCTGCAGCTGGACATTGGCGGCCAGGCCGCGGCCGCGCGTCGCCCGCCTGCCGGGATCAACCGGGCCGGCGGCGGTGAGCTTGAGGCTGCGGGTGTCGACGCCCAGGCGGATGTCCTGCGCGCCCTCGCCGAGCGCCCGGCTGGAGAGCGCGAAGGCCGCCACCGGGCCGAAGCGGCGCGCCAGGCCCTGGGTGTGGGTCGAGGCCCCCAGCAGCGCCGAGCCGGTCGCCGAGGCGCCCTGCCGCGTCCAGCGCCCGCTGGAGCGCAGCGGCTGCAGGGCGCCGGAGCGCGCCAGGACGTTGAACGCCCCGCTCCCGTCCTTGCCGCCGGCGTCGGCGACCAGGCGGAAGGGCGCATCCGGATCGAGGCCCAGCGCGCCGGCGATGGCCCCGCCCTCAGCCTCCACCGCATCGATATCGACCTTCAGCGAGCGCCGCGCGCCCATGTCGAGATCGACGCGGGCGAAGTCGCCCGGGCGGAGCAAGCTCCTGGCCTGCAAATTCAGCGTCTGGCCGCCGCCGGCGCGGCGCAGCTCCAGGTCTCCGATCAGGTCATAGACCCCGCGCTCGTAGCTGAACTGCGGGGTCATCTCGACGCGGGCCTTCAGGGCGTCGATGTCGAAGGTCAGCGGCAGGCCGCGCGAGGCCGGCCCCTTGGGCGCCAGCGTCGGCCGGCGGATCAGCAGCACATGCCCGGCGCTGACGCGGTCGGCCACGAAGCGGCGCTGAAGGAGCGCGCCGTAGCGCCAGGAGAGGTCGATCTTGCGGGCGTCGAGCCAGACCCCCTTCTCGTCCGCGATGGTGAGCCGCTCGACCTTGAAGCGGCGCCAGAGGTCGCCGGACAGGCCATAGATCTTCAGCCGCCCGAACCGCCCGAGCTTCAGCCCGTCGGTGCGCGCCTCGATCATCAGCTGCACCTGCGGCAGCAGCACGCCGAAGCGGACCAGGGCGCCCAGGCCGACGAGTACGGCGACCACCGAGGCCAGCACGATCAACACCGTGCGCCGGCGACGGCGCGGCGGCGCGGGCGGCGGGGTTGTCTCCTCGGCGGTCAAAAGCTCTGACCGATCGAGAGGTAGATCTGGAACGAGGGGTCGCCCTCGCGCTTGTCGAGCGGGATGGCGATGTCGGCGCGGATCGGACCGAAGCCGAGATTGTAGCGCACGCCGATCCCGGCCCCGATGCTGAGGTCCTCGCCCTTGGGGAACTGGTCCTCGCCCACCGCGCCGGCGTCGACGAAGGCGACGACGCCCCAGCGCTGCGTCAGGTCGTGGCGCACCTCGACCGAGCCTTCGATCAGCGAGCGCCCGCCGCTGGGCGTATTGTCCGGAAAGCGCGGGCCGACGCCCTGGTAGCTGTAGCCCCGCACCGAGCCCCCGCCGCCGGCGAAGAAGCGCCGCGAGGTCGGCACGTCCGCCAGGGTCCCGCCGACGATGGCGCCGAGGCGCAGGCGCGAGGCCAGCACCGTGCGCGCCTCCTCGCCGAAGGGCAGGTAGTAGGACCCCTGCGCCTGGCCCTTCAGGTAGGGCACGTTGGTGTCGCCGACGACCAGGGTCGGCTCGGCCCGCGCCTCGACCCGCCAACCACGGCGGGGGTCCAGGGGATCGTTCGAGCGGTCGAGGGACAGGGCCCCGAGGCCGGTCAGGAGGACGAGGTCGCGCTGGCGGTCGACGAGTCCGAAGGCGTCCTCGTCGACCTCCTCCAGCTTCGAATAGTCCACCGAGCCGCCGACCGTGACGTAGGAGGTCTTGCCGTACCGGCGGGTGACGTCGGCGCGCACGCCGGCGCCCAGCTCGTCATAGGCGTCGGTGTTCATCTGGAACGCCCCTACGCCAAGCTTCAGGGTCTGCTGGGGGCGCCGCCAGTGCGGCAGGGCGAGCTCCAGGTCCAGCCGCTGCTCGAGCTCCGCCAGCCGCCCGCGGAGCGCCAAGGTGTCGGCCCGGCCGAGCACGTTGTAACGCGTCCAGCGCCCGTCGATCCCCAGGCCCTCGCTGGTCGAATAGCCGGCGCCGAGCTCGAGGGTGCGCTTGGCGCGGTCGGCCAGGCTGACCACCACGGGGCGCTGGCCCTCGGCCGTCCTCTGCTCCTTGGGCGCCAGGGCCACGGTGACGGAGTCGTAGACGCCGGTGTCCAGCAGGCGCCGCTCAAGCTCCGCCACGTCCTTGGGGTCGTAGACCTCGCCCGGCCGCCAGGGCGCCAGGGCCCGGACCCAGGCCGGATTGGTGCGCCCCTCGGTGGTCAGGTCGATCCCGTCGAGCCGGACCAGCTCGCCGGCCGCGATGCGGAAGGTCGGGCGCACGGAGCGGTCGGCGTGGTCGACGACCACCTCGCGCGGGGCGGCGACGACGTCGGCGTAGCCGCGGTTCTGCACGAGGGCCACGATGCGGCCCTCGGCGGCGAGGATGTCGGCCGATCGCCCAGGCGCGCCGTCCGGCAGGCCCGCGGCCTCCTCGGCGGCTTGAGCGACTTCGGTGACCGGCGGATCGTCCACCCAGTCGATGTCAGCGGCGCGGATCTCGAAGCGCGGCCCGGGCGTAGCGCGGACGACGGCGCGCGGCGGGTCGGCCTCGGCCACGTCCGGTTCGATCTCGTAGCCGTAGTAACCCTCCGAGCGCAGCACGGCGATGGCGGACTGTGCGGCGTCGCGGGCCCGGCGGCGGGCCTCGAAGCGGGTCTCGGCCGGCCGGCTGGATTCGCCGACCGCACGCTGGATGGCGGCGCGCAGGGTTTCGTCGTCGACCCCCTCGACGGCGGCCTTGGGTTCGGCGGCGTAGGCCGGGGCGGCGATGGCCAGGCCGGCCATGACGAGGAAGCTGCGTCGCACGCCGCCAGGTTTCCCTTACGATTCCAGCTTGCCCCTTGGCCGGTGTAGCCCCCGCCGTTCGGCCTGTCACCCATGCGCGCCGGCTGCGGCCGGAAGAGCGCTTGGCTTATGCGCAGAACTTGCCCAATTGTTGGGCGCGCCGATAAGGCTCAAGCAACACGCCCGCCGGCAGCGCTTCCCTCAGGCCCGGGAGCGAGCGAGCGTGTAGAGGCGTTCAGGTGAAGGACGGAGGACGGGTTCAGGTCTTGTCGATGGCGCAAGAGGCGGTGGCTGAAACCGGGGGAAGGCCCCTGCCGGCGCCGGGAATCTATGACGAGATGGTCGCGGCCGACGGCTCGATCCGTCCTCACTACGCCCGCCTCCAGTCGCGCATCGACACCCTGACGCACGAAGACCTGGCCGAACGCCAGCGGACGCTGGAGCGGTTCTTCCTGCTGCAGGGGATCACCTTCACCGTCTATGGCGCGGAGAGCACGACGGAACGGATCATCCCGACCGACCTTCTGCCGCGCATCATCCCGGCGTCCGAATGGGCCACCATCGAGGCGGGCCTGACCCAGCGCCTGCGGGCGCTGAACATGTTCTTGGCCGACATCTACTCCGAGCAGCAGATCCTGATGGACGGGGTCGTGCCGCGCGAACTGGTGCTGGGCGCGCCGAGCTACCGGCGCGAGATGCAGAACCTCTATGTGCCCAACAAGGCCTATGTGAACGTCTGCGGCTCGGACCTCATCCGCCAGCCGGACGGCGAGTTCGTGGTGCTGGAGGACAACCTGCGCGTCCCCTCCGGCGTCTCCTACATGCTGGCCAACCGCGAGGCGGCCAAGCGCACCTTTCCCGGCACCTTCCGCGCCATGGGCGTGCGGCCGGTGGACCGCTATCCGGACCTTTTGCTGGCCACCCTGAAGAGCATGACCGCCGACTGGCGGCCGAACCCGCAGGTCGTGGTGATGACGCCGGGCGTCTACAACTCGGCCTATTTCGAGCACGCCTACCTGGCCCGGCTGATGGGCGCGCCGCTGGTCGAGGGCCGCGACCTCGTGGTGCACGACAACCACGTCTACATGCGCACCACCACGGGCCTGCGCCGGGTGGACGTGATCTATCGCCGGGTGGACGACGACTTCATCGACCCCCTCACCTTCCGGCGGGACTCCGGCCTGGGGGTCGCCGGCCTCTTCAACGCCTACCGGGCCGGCAATGTGGTGATCTGCAACGCGCCGGGCACCGGCGTCGCGGACGACAAGGCGGTCTACGCCTACGTCCCGCACATCATCCGCTATTACCTCGGCGAGGAGCCGATCCTGCACAACGTCGAGACCTACCTCTGCCGCGAGCCGGCGCAGCTCAGCCACGTGCTGGCCAACCTCGACAAGCTGGTGGTCAAGGCGGTGGGCGAGAGCGGCGGCTACGGCATGCTGATCGGGCCGCACGCCACGCAGAAGCAGCGCGAGGAATTCGCCGCCAAGCTGAAGGCCAATCCGGACAACTACATCGCCCAGCCGACCATCAACCTCTCCACCGCGCCCTGCATCATCGGGACCGAACTGGAGCCGCGGCACGTGGACCTGCGCCCCTTCGTCCTCTCCGGCGAGAAGATCGTGGTCACCCCCGGGGCCCTCACCCGCGTGGCGCTGACCAAGGGCTCGCTGGTGGTCAACTCCAGCCAGGGCGGCGGCTCGAAGGACACCTGGGTGCTGTCGGACGACAAGCGGAGCGCCCGGCTATGATGCTCGCCCGGGTGGCCGACAGCCTTTACTGGATGGGCCGCTACGTCGAGCGGGCCGAGCACCTGTGCCGCCTCTCCGACGTCATGCTCACCGCCACCCTCGACCGGACCGAGGCGGCCAGCCAGGTGGCGCGCATCGCCATGGGCTCGGTGGGCGACTGGGACGAGAGCCGCGCCGCCGATCCTTACGAGGCGGCGGTGGGTCTGGTGCTCGACCGCGACGATCCGGCCTCGGTCTTCACCTCCCTGGCCCGCGCCCGCGAGAACGCCCGCCAGGTGCGCGACCAGATCACCACCGAAACCTGGGAGCGGCTGAACGTCCTCTTCCTCAGGATGACCTCGCCGGACGCGGCCGAGAGCTTCGGCGACGGCTCCTCGGTCTTCCTGCACGACACCATCGCCGACCTGCACATGTTCAAGGGCGCGGCCGACGCCACCATGGCGCACGGCGAAGGCTGGCGGTTCCTGCTGATCGGGGTCTATCTGGAGCGGGCCCAGCTGATCGCGCGCCTCCTGGAGGTCTGCTTTGGCGATCCCAAGCGGCGGGCGGTGACCGACCACTTCGCCCTGACCAGCCTGTTGCGCATGGCCTGCGCCCTGGAGCCGTACCTTCGGGTCTACACCGCCGACCTGCAGCCGCGGTACATCCTGGAGTTCCTGCTCTTCGACGACGATTTCCCACGCTCCCTGCGCTTCTGCACGGCGCAGATGGAGACCCATCTGCGCGGCGTCAGCCGCCACTTCGAGGAAGACGCCGGGCAAGTCAGCCCTGAGCGCCTGGCCGGCCGCCTGCGCGCCCGGCTTCAATACGCCGACATGGATGAGCTGGCCTCGACAGGGGCCCACGCCCTGCTGACCACGGTCGCCGGCGAATGCGCCAAGATCCACGAGGCGATCTACAACACCTTCGTCGCCTATCCGCTCGAAATGCGGCTGCCGGCGTGAGCGAGACCTGACCGATGCTGCTCGAAGTCCGCCACGTCACCCAGTACCACTACGACCGGCCGGTGCGCGAAAGCGTCATGGAGGTCTGGATGCAGCCGCAGAAGGCGGCGCGCCAGCGGCTGGTCAGCTTCGAGCTCGACCTCGACCCGGCCGCGCAGCTCTTCTCCTACCCCGACACCTTCGGCAACGCCGTCTATCACTTCGACGTGCCGCAACCGCACGACCGGTTGAACATCGTCGCCCGCTCGGCCGTCGAGACCGAGGTCCCCCAGCCCCTGCCCGAGGCCCTCGACCTGGGCGAATGGGACCGGCTGCGCGGCGACTTTGTACGCGGCGAGAATTTCGATTTCCTGCGCCCGCACGGGTTCGCCCGCGAGACCGAGGCGCTGCAGGCCTTCCTCGCGGAGCAGGGGCTCGACGATCCGCATCGCCGCGACCCGCTGACGGCGATCCGGCGGCTCTCGGAGACCATCTACAGATCCTTCGACTACGAGGCTGGGGTCACCGGCGCCGACAGCCCCATCGACCTGGCGCTCTCGGCCCGGCGCGGCGTCTGCCAGGATTTCGCGCACATCATGATCGCCGTGTGCCGAAGCTGGGGCGTGCCGACGCGCTATGTCTCCGGCTACCTCTTCACCGACCGCAAGGCCGGCGACCGCTCCGACCCCGACGCCACCCACGCCTGGGTGGAGGTGTTCCTGCCCAGCCTGCGCTGGGTCGGATTCGACCCGACCAACAACACCCTGACCGGCGAGCGGCACATCAGCGTCGCCTTCGGGCGCGACTACTCGGACGTGCCCCCCTCGCGCGGGGTCTACAAGGGCGAGGCCGAAAGCCAGCTGGGCGTCGCCGTCTCGGTGCGCCGGGCCCGTGCGGCCATGACCGAGCCGGAGTTCCTGCGCATCGCCAAGCCGGCCTTCACCGGCGCCCGGCGGCGCGTCTCGGCCAGCGCCGCCCTGGAAGCGCAGCAGCGCCAGCAGCAGCAACAGCAGCAGCAGTAATCAGGCGACCAGCACCGCCGGCCGGCAGCTGACGCCGTTCATCCGCACGTCGGCCTCCCCGAGCCCGACGCCGAGCAGCGAGTTCAGGGAGTTGACCACGCCGTCCAGAGGCGCGGCGGCCGTCTGCAGCACGGCGCGCAGGAGGTTAGTGACCGGCCCCTGCCCGAGGACGACCCCCAGGCCGGCCAAGTCCACCCGAAGGTCGAGGCTGCCGAGCAGCGAGCTCACCGAGGCCCGGACGAGGTCGTCGGTCGCCACAGTCTTAATGACCCCGTTCTCGACGTCGGACCGGGTGAAGGCGACCGTCTTCCAGAGC
>DASPLZ010000427.1:0-5777 GCA_035627295.1 Phenylobacterium sp.
GCCTTCCGCGGTCGCTACCACGTGCTGGGCGGCCTGCTCTCGGCCCTCGACGGCGTCGGCCCCGAGGCCCTGAAGGTCGGCGGCCTCGTCGCCCGCGCCTCGGAGGCAGGCGTCAGCGAGGTGATCCTCGCCCTGCCGGCCACGGTCGACGGCCAGACCACGGCCCACTACCTGGCCGACCGGCTGGCCGGCGCGAACGTGGCCGTCACCATGCTGGCTCGCGGCGTGCCGGTGGGCGGGGAGCTCGACTGGCTCGACGACGGCACCATCGCTCAGGCGCTTCGGGCCCGTCGCCCGGCGTGATAGGCTAGCCGCATGGCCGACGACCTCTACGACGTCGATTTCGTCGCCTGGACCGAAGCCCAGGCCGCCGCCCTGCGCGCCCGCCGCTCGGGCGCCAATGCGCTCGACTACGACAATCTCGCCGAGGAGATCGAGGACTTGGGCAAGTCCGAACAATACAGCTGCGAGAGCTACGTCGAGAACATCATCGAACACCTGCTCAAGATCGAGTTCGCCCGATCGGCGGAGACTTTGCCGCATTGGCGCGGGGAGGTCGTTGCGTTCCGCAGCAATCTCGAGCGGCGCCTGACGCGAACCATCGAACATCGGATACAGGAACGCTTGGCTAAGCTCTTCGCGAACGCGAAAAGAAGCATCGTCGTCCGCGATCTCCCCGTCGCCGCCTTGCCGGATGTGTTGCCCTACACTTGGGAGCAGATTGTCGATACCGACTGGTATCCCGAACACCGCGGCGTCTGAGCGACTTCCAGCACAGCCCGACTCCGGCTAAGAACGGAGCATGAACGCTTACCTGCTGGTCGCCGCCGCCTGCGCCGTGCTCGCCGCCGCCATGCTGGCCTGGGCGCTGATGGAGCGCCGCCGAGCGGGCGCCGCCGACGCCCGCGCCTGGGACCTGCAGCAGCGCACCGCAGAGGCCGAGTCCCGCGCGCGGCTCTTGGAGGACCAGGCCGCCGCCCAGGGCGAGTTCCTGAAGGCCCAGGCCGCCCAGTCGGCCAACGCCGTCGCCGAGGAACTGGTCAAGCGCGCCGACGAGAGCTTCAAAGCCCGCGAGCAGCTGACCCAGGCGCGGCTGGAGGCGCAGCTGAAGCCCGTGGCCGAGACCCTGGCCAAGTTCCAGGAACAGGTCACCGCCGTCGAAAAGGCCCGGGCCGAAGAGACCGGCGGGCTGAAGGCGCAGATCACCCAGCTGCTCGCCGCCTCCACCGCGACCCAGGAAGAGGCCCGCAAGCTCTCCGCCGCCCTGCGGCGCGGGGCCGGCGTGCAGGGCCGCTGGGGCGAACAGACCCTGCGCAATGTGCTGGACGCGGCGGGGCTCTCCAATCGCTACGACTTCAACGAACAGTTCTCGGTCGACACCGAGGAGGGCCGCCGGCGGCCGGACGTCACCGTCACCCTGCCCGGCGGCGGAGTGTTCGTAATCGACGCCAAGTGCTCGCTGAACGCCTTCCTCGACGCCCAGGAAGCGCTGGACGACGCGATCCGCGATGCAGCGCTCGCCCGCCACGCCCAGAGCGTGAAGGCGCACATGACGGGGCTCTCGGCCAAGGCCTATTGGGATCAGTTCGAGGCCTCGCCGGACTTCGTGGCCATGTTCGTGCCGGGCGACGGGTTCCTGGCCGCCGCGCTGGATCGCTCGCCCGAGCTGATGAGCGAGGCGATGGACCGCCGCGTGCTGCTGGTGACGCCGACCACCCTCTTCGCGCTCTGCAAGGCGGTGGTCTATGGCTGGCGGGTGGAGGACCAGGCGGCCAATGCACGCCACATCGCCGACCTCGGCCGCGAGCTCTACAAGCGCCTGTCGGTGATGGGCGGTCACGCCGCGGCGGTCGGCAAGTCGCTGGAGCAGGCGGTCGGCAAGTACAACGCCATGGTCGGCTCGCTGGAGACCCAGGTGATGACCCAGGCGCGGCGCTTCGAGGACCTGCAGGTCGATCAGGCCGGCAAGGACCTGCCGACGCTGGAGCATGTCGACGCCGCCGTGCGACCTTTGGCCAAGCTGGCGGTGGAGAACCCGACCTTGACGGTCGGAGATCGCTGACCTACCTGCGCAAAATGGCCATTCGCCCCATCCTCACCGTCGACACCGACATGGCGACGCTCAAGCAGGTCTCCGCTCCCGTCGAGGGCGGGGTGACCGACGAGCTGCGCGCCCTGATGGATGACATGCTGGAGACCATGTACGCCGCGCCGGGCATTGGCCTCGCCGCCATCCAGATCGGCGTGCCCAAGCGCATCATCGTCATGGACATCGAGGGGCCGGACCAGCCGAAGAAGCCCCGCTACTTCGTCAATCCGGAAATCCTGGAAGCCTCCGACGAGCTGGCCCCCTACGAGGAAGGCTGCCTCTCGGTGCCGGAGATCTACGACGAGGTCGAGCGGCCGGCGCGGGTGAAGCTGCGCTACCTCGACTACGACGGCAAGGAAGTGGTCGAGGACGCCGAGGGCCTTTACGCCGTCTGCATCCAGCACGAGATGGACCACCTCGAGGGCGTGCTTTTCATCGACCACCTGTCGCGCCTGAAGCGGGACCGGGCGATCACCAAGGTCCGCAAGGCGGCCCGCCAGGCCGCCTGACGGCTTTTCCCTGATCTAGGTCTTCGGCTCGGCCGTGTTGGCGTCGGCCTTCTCGCGGTTGCGCGCCGCATCGACCGCCGCCGTGGCCGCCTGGCCGATCGCGCGGCCGCCGTCCTTGGCCGCCTCGCCGAGCGCCGCGCCGGCCTCGCGCACGTCGGGGTCGCTGCCGATCGCATCGGCGGCTGAGCTGACTTCCGCCGCCGCGTCCTTGGCCCCTTCCTGGAAGTCGGCGGCGAGGTTGGAGGCCGCGGAGCCGATCTCGTTGGCGGCCTCGGCGGATTCGCTTTTCAGCTCCGCGCCGGCGGCGTTGGCGTCGGCCTGGGCGTTGTTCTGTTCGCCCCGCGAGCATGCGGCGAGGGAGAGGCCCGCGGCGGCCAGGGCGACGATGGCGATCGTTCTCATGGTCAAGCTCCGTTCCTGCGGTGCGAAACGGCGCTTCCTGCCCATGGTTCCGCAATCGCCCCGGGAAGGCTAAAGCCACGCCGATGCGCCTCGCTTTCCTCGGAACCCCCGACTTCGCCGTGCCGACGCTCTCGGAGCTGGCCGCCGCCGGGCACGAGATCGCCTGCGTCTACGCCCAGCCGCCGGCGCCGCGCGGGCGCGGTCAGGCGGTGCGGCCCTCGCCGGTGCAGGCCTTCGCCGAAAGCCTGGGCCTGCCGGTCCGCACGCCGGCCTCGATGCGGGACCCGGCGGAGATCGAGGCCTTCCGCGCTCTGGCGCTCGACGCCGCCGTGGTGGTCGCCTTCGGCCAGATCCTGCCGCGCGAGGTGCTGGAGGCGCCGCGCCTGGGCTGTTTCAACCTGCACGCCTCGCTGCTGCCCCGCTGGCGCGGCGCGGCGCCCATCCAGCGGGCGATCATGGGCGGCGACACCCATACCGGCGTGCAGGTGATGCGGATGAGCGAGGGCCTCGACGAGGGCCCCATCCTGCTCTCCGAAACCGTGCGGATCGACGCGCTCGACACCGCCGGCACGCTGCATGACCGGCTGGCCCTTGTCGGCGCGCACCTGGCGCCCCGGGCGCTCGCCGCCATCGAACGCGGGGCGGCCATCGAAACGCCCCAGGGGGAGGAGGGCGTCACCTACGCCAGGAAGATCCGGCCGAAGGAAGCTCGGATCGACTGGTCCAGGCCCGCCGCCGAGGTCGACCGCAAGATCCGAGGGCTCTCGCCCTTCCCGGGCGCCTGGTTCATGGCCGAGGGGAAGCGGGTGAAGGCCCTGCTCAGCCGCGTGGAGGATGCGGACGGCGCCCCTGGCGAAGTGCTCGATGACAGCCTGCTGATCGCCTGTGGCGAGGGAGCGGTCCGGCTGCTGCGCGCCCAGCGGGAGGGCAAGAGCGCCCAGGACGCGGACGCCTTCCTGCGGGGCTTCCCGTTGAAGGCCGGGAGGCTCGACTGATGCCCCGCTACCGGCTGACGGTCGAGTACGACGGGCGGCCCTACCGCGGCTACCAGGCCCAGGGCGAGCTGCCGAGCGTGCAGGCCTCCATCGAGCGGGCGATCAAGGGCTTCTGCGGCGAGGAGCTGCGGCTGCAGGCGGCGGGGCGTACGGACACCGGCGTACATGCGACCGGACAGGTGCTGCACGTCGACCTCGCCAAGGACTGGAAGCCGGACGTGGTGCGAGATGCGCTGAACGCCCACCTCGCGCCCGAGCCCATCGCCATCCTTTCGGCCGAACTCGCCGAAGAAGGCTGGCATGCGCGCTTCTCGGCGACCGAGCGGCGCTACCTCTACCGCATCCTCAACCGGCGGGCGCCGCCGGGGCTCGACCAGGGCCGCGTCTGGCATGTGAAGAAGCCGCTCAACGCCGCGGCCATGCACGCCGCCGCCCAGGCGCTGGTCGGCCACCACGACTTCACCACCTTCCGCGACCTGCAGTGCCAGGCGAAGTCGCCGATGAAGACGCTGGATGTCGCCGCCGTCCGCCGGGTCGGCGAGGAGGTGCATCTGGAGTTCGCCTCGCGCTCCTTCCTGCACCGGCAAGTCCGCTCGATGACCGGCTCGCTGGTCGAGGTCGGCGTCGGGCGCTGGAGCGCAGGCAAGCTTGCGGCCGCGCTGGAGGCGCGCGACCGCAGGGCCTGCGGGCCCGTCGCCCCGGCCGAGGGGCTCTATCTGACAGGGGTCAGCTACTAGTCGAGCAGTTCGGGCGGCACCTTGCCGCCGTTCTCGGAGAGCTTCCGGATCACCTGCTTGTGCAGCCAGATGTTCATGGTCGCCGAGTCCGAGGTGTCGCCGGTGTAGCCGAGTTCGGCCGCCAGCTCCTTGCGCTCGGCCAGGCTGGAATCCATCCCCACCAGCTTCATCAGGTCGACGATGGAGGTGCGCCAGTTCAGCTTCTGGCCCGCCTCGGCGGCCATTTCGTCGAGGATGCCGGTGACGTCGATCGGCTCGCGCGGCGGAGCGGCGGGGGCGACCTGCGGCGCCGCGGTGGGCGCGGGCCCGGCGGTGGGCTGGGCGGCTTCGGCCGGCGGCTTCTTCGGCGCCCGGCGGAAGATCTTGTCCATGATGTTGCTGAAGATGCCCATTGGAGTCTCCCGACAGAGAGTTTCGACCAAGCCCCGAGCTTGGCCGGTTCGCGCGACAGCACGATGAAGCTTCAGCGTCAGGCGGGGGCGAAGGTTCCGAAGTAGCGGGCGATCAGGCGTTCATAGACGCTGGCGAGCTGCTCGATCTGCCAGGTCGGGATGTGCTCGTCGACGGCGTGCATGGTCTGGCCCACGAGGCCCATCTCGATCACCGGGCAGAGCTGGCGGATGAAGCGGGCGTCGGAGGTGCCGCCGGTGGTGGAGAACTCCGGCCGCTTGCCGGTGACGTCGGCGACGGCGGCCGCGGCGAGGTCGGTGAACGGGCCTTCGCGGGTCAGGAAGGCCTCGCCGGAGAGCCAGGTCTTCAGTTCGACCGTCCCCTGGAAATCCGCCACCGCCGCGTCGGCTTCGGCCTGCAGCCAGGCGATCAGGTCCGCGCCCTTGTGCGCCGGGTTGAAGCGGATGTTGATCCGCCCCTGGGCCTCGGCCGGAATCACGTTGTGCGCCGGGTTGCCGACGTCGAGGGTGGTGATCTCCAGGTTCGAGGGCTGGAAGCCCTCGTAGCCCTCGTCCAGCACGTGGGCGTCGAGCGTCCGCATCAGCCGCACCAGCACCGGCACCGGGTTGGCCGCCCGCTGCGGATAGGCCACGTG
>DASPLZ010000428.1:0-8992 GCA_035627295.1 Phenylobacterium sp.
CTCAGGATGACTGGGTCCTAGTCATGGTGAGGAGCGGCGAAGCCGCGTCTCGAACCACGCAAGGCCTTACAGCGGCAACACCTTGCCCTGCTCGCCGGCCAGGTCGCGGATGAACTGCCAGGCGACGCGCCCCGAGCGGCCGCCGCGCAGCTGCGACCACTGCAGGGCGCGGCGGTCGAGGTCCTCGACGATCAGCCCGAACCGCTCGGCGTAGCTCCGCACCGCCGCCAAGTACGCCGCCTGGTCCATCGGCGGGAATCCGATCCACAGGCCGAAGCGGTCGGAGACGCTGACCTCCTCCTCGGCGTCCTCGGCGGTGGCGATCAGGCCGCGCCGCTCATCGTGGTCGCGCTGCATCAGGTGGCGGCGGTTGGAGGTCGCCACGAACAGCACATTGGCCGGCGCCCCGCCGACCCCGCCTTCCAGCGCCGACTTCAGCGCCTTGGCCGCTTCCGCCCCGTGCTCGAAGGAGAGGTCGTCGCACAGCACCACGAACCGCTCCGGCCGGCCGCGCAGCAGGTCGAAGAGCGCCGGCAGGTGGGCGATCTCGTCGCGGTCGACCTCGATCAGCCTCAGCTGCGGCTCGGCCTTCGCCGCGTCCATGAAGGCGGCCTTGGCCAGCGAGCTCTTGCCCGTGCCGCGCACGCCCCACAGCAGCGCGTGGTTGGCCGGCAGGCCGGCGGCGAAGCGGCGCAGGTTCTCGCCGAAGCGTTCCTTCTGGCGGTCGACGCCGACCAGCAGGTCGACGGGCAGGGCGTAGTCCGGCGCGGGCAGGAAGGCGCCCGCCGCCCGGTCGTGCCGGAAGAGCCGCGCGGCGGCGAAGTCGGGCGCCGCGGCGGGCGCCGGCGAGAGGCGCTCCAGCGCCTCGGCGATGCGTCCAAGTGTGGCTTCGAGGTCCCCGCTCATGGGCCGCGTGCTTAACCGGCCGGGCCTCGCATTGCAAAAGCCCGACCGGAGCCCTAGCTTCCGGCCGAATTTCGCGGGCCTCAGATCCGCGCCCGCACCCCCGAGGAGACCATGTTCGCGACCCCAGCCTACGCCCAGGCCGCCGGCGCCGCCCCTGCGGGCGGCGGCATGACCGAGATGCTGATCCAGTTCGCTCCGCTGATCGGCCTGGTGGTGCTCTTCTACTTCCTGATGATCCGCCCGCAGCAGCGCCGGATGAAGCAGCACGCGGCGATGATCCAGGCCGTCAAGCGCGGCGACACCGTGGTGCTGAACAGCGGCGTGAAGGGCAAGGTGGTCCGCGTCGAGGACAAGGAAGTGGGCGTCGAGATCGCCCAGGGCGTCACCGTCAAGGTGGTCAAGGGGATGATCTCCGACGTCGAGACGCGCGGCTCGCCGGCCGCCGCCAACGACGCCAAGGTCTGACCCACCCGAATGCTCAGCATCTCCCGCTGGAAGCTCGTCGCGGTCGTCCTCGCGACGGTCTTCGGCATCCTCTTCACCCTGCCGAACGTGGTCCCGCAGGGGGCGCTGCCCGCGTGGCTGCCCCAACCGCGGCTGAACCTCGGCCTCGACCTGCAGGGCGGCTCCTACCTCCTGCTGGAGGTCGATACGGCGGCGCTGAAGACCGAGAAGCTGACCAATACGGTGGAGGACATCCGCCAGACCCTGCGCAACGAGAAGATCGCCTTCTCAGACCTCGCCGTGGTGGGCGACGGGGTGAACGTGCGCATCACCGACCCCGCCCGGGTCAACGACGCCCTCAACGTCATCCAGAACAACCAGGCCGCGCCGCTCGCCGGCGCGCCGGGCGGGCGCGAGTTCACGGTCCGCCGCGAGGGCGACCGCCTGCGCCTGGCCTTCGTGGAGGAGGCGTTCAACGCCGAGGCCGGCCGGGCGGTGGAGCAGTCCATCGAGATCATCCGCCGGCGGATCGACGAACTGGGCACGCGCGAGCCGACCATCATCCGCCAGGGCGTCGACCGCATCGTCGTGCAGGCGCCGGGCGAGAGCGACCCCGAGCGGCTGAAGAACGTCATCGGCCAGACCGCCAAGCTGACCTTCCAGATGGTCGACGAGACGGTCGATCCCGCCATCGCCGCCTCCGGCCGCACCCCGCCCGGCGTGGAGCTCCTGCCCTCCACGGACGGCTACCAGGCGGCCTATTTCGTCAACAAGCGCGCCCTCGTCACCGGCGAGATGCTGACCGACGCTCGCCAGGCCAACGATCCGCAGACCGGCCAGCCGGTGGTCTCCTTCCGCTTCGACGCCACCGGCGCGCGCCGCTTCGGCCAGGCCACCGGGGCCGAGAACGTCGGCAAGCGTTTCGCCATCATCCTCGACGGCAAGGTGATCTCCGCCCCGCGGATCAACGAGCCGATCACCGGCGGCTCGGGCCAGATCACCGGCAACTTCACCTTCGAGACCGCCAACGACCTGGCCGTGCTCTTGCGCGCCGGCGCCTTGCCGGCGCCGCTGAAGGTCGAGGAGCAGCGCACCGTCGGGGCCGAGCTGGGCGCCGACGCCGTGCGCGCCGGCCAGATCTCCACCGCCGTCGGCTTCGTGGCGATCCTGGTCTTCATGCTGCTGGCCTATGGGTTCCTGTTCGGCGGCATCTCGGTGATCGCCCTGCTGGTCAACGGCCTGCTCATCATCGCCACCATGTCGGTGACCCAGGCGACGCTCACCTTGCCGGGCATCGCTGGCCTGATCCTGACCCTGGCGGTCGCGGTCGACGCCAACGTGCTGATCTATGAACGGATGCGCGACGAGATCCGCGCCGGCCGCACCGTGGTCGCCGCCATGGACGCCGGCTTCTCCAAGGCCATGAGCACCATCATCGACGCCAACGTCACCACCATCCTGGCGGCGCTGATCATGTTCCAGTTCGGCTCCGGCCCGGTGAAGGGCTTCGCCTGGACGCTCTCGATCGGGGTCATCACCTCGGTGTTCACCGCCGTCTTCATCACCCAGGTGCTGCTCGCCTGGTGGCTGCGCTCGGCGCGGCCCAAGACCCTGCCGATCGTCTAGGAGCAGATGACCATGTGGCCCCTGATCAAGCTCCTGCCGATCAAGACGAACTTCCGCTTCGTCGCCTTCGCGCGCCTGGCGGCGATCGTCTCCGGCGTGCTGGTGATCGCCTCGCTCGGGCGAGCGATGTTCCCGTTCGAGCCGCCCTGCGGGGGCCTGGCCTGCGGCATCGACTTCAAGGGCGGGGCGATGCTGGAGGTCTCCACCGCGCCCCGCGCCGTCGACCTGGGCGCGGCCCGCGCCGCGCTCTCCGACAAAGGGCTGGGCGAGGTGCAGGTGCAGGCCTTCGGCGCCCCGAGCGAAGCCATGGTGCGCTTCCAGATTCCGGACGGCGCCTCGGCCGACGCCACTGTCGCTGGCGTGCAGCAGAGCCTGCGCCAGGCGCTCGGCGAGCCCGCCACCTTCCGCCCTGCCGCCGTCGTCGGCCCGAAGGTCTCCGGCGAACTCCTGCAGAGCGGGATCATGGGCCTGGGCCTCGCGATCCTGCTGATGCTGGTCTACATCTGGTTCCGCTTCGAGCTGCAGTTCGGCGTGGGCGCCGTCGTCGGCCTCTTCCACGACGTGATCCTGACCTTCGGCCTCATCGCCTGGACGGGGATGGAGTTCTCACTCACCACCATCGCGGCGATCCTGACCATCATCGGCTATTCGATGAACGACACGGTCGTGGTGTTCGACCGCCTGCGCGAGAACCTGCGCAAGTACAAGAAGATGCCGCTGGGCGAGGTCATCGACCTCTCGGTCAACGAGACCCTGTCGCGCACCGTGATCACCGGCCTCACCGCCGTGCTGGCGCTTTCGGGCCTGGCCGTCTTCGGCGGCGAGGCGCTCTACGAGTTCTCGCTGATCATGATCTTCGGCATCGTCATCGGCACCTATTCCTCGATCTACGTGGCCGCCCCGGTGATCCTGCTCTGGGGCGTGCGCAACCGCGACGAGGAGCCGGAGGTCCTGCCCCCCATGCAGCCGCGCGGCGGCTTGCAGCCCTAGGCGACGCGCGGCAAGCTAGCTCGAACGCCCGCGGGCTGCGGGCGAGGGCAGGGAGCTTGAGGGGCGACAATGGCGGGACTTCTTTCCAACTTCCGCAACACCATCATCCTGAGTTTGGTGCTGGCGGGCGTGATGATCTACTGCTTCGGCGCCAACGCGCCGGGCAGGTTCGACGGCCTCTTCTGGCAGGCGGTGTTCCGCTGGATGCACATCGGGTTCGGCATCCTGTGGATCGGGCTGCTCTACTACTTCAACTTCGTGCAGATCCGCGTCATGCCGGACATCCCGGCCGAGCTGAAGCCGGCGGTCTCCAAGCACATCGCGCCGGAAGCTCTCTTCTGGTTCCGCTGGGCGGCCTTCGCGACGGTGCTGGCGGGGCTCGGCCTGCTACTCCTGCGCGGCCACGGCTATGCGGTCGAGGTGCTGAGCTTCGGCCTCGCGGGCGGCTACACCCCCGCCAGCGACGGCGGCTTCGCCCTGATGGGCGTCGGGGTCTACCTGGCGCTGATCATGTTCCTGAACGTCTGGGGGGTCATCTGGCCGAACCAGAAGATCGCGCTGGGCATGAAGGAGGCGGACGCCGACGCCAAGGCCAAGGCCGCGCGCATCGCCATGCTGGCCTCGCGCACCAATACGCTGCTGTCGCTGCCGATGCTGACCGCGATGGCCATGTACCAGACGCTGTTCGGCTGATGTGACCGGCGCGGCGGACGATCTCGACGACCTGATCCGCCGCGTCGACCCGGACCGCTGGCTCTCCAGCCGGTTCATCGGCGATGCGTCCGCCCGCGCGGACGTGATCGCCCTCTACGCCTTCGACTACGAGACCGGCCGCGCGCCCCGCACGGCGTCCAACCCCCTGGCCGGCGAGATCCGGCTCGTCTGGTGGCGCGAGGTGCTGGAGGAGATCGCGGCCGGCGGCCGGGTGCGCAGCCATCCGGCCGCCGAAGCCCTGGCCGCAGCGGTGCGCGGCGCGGACCTGCCGCTAGCGCCGCTGGAGCGCATGATCGACGCCCGGTACCGCGAACTCGACCCGACGCCGCTGACGGCGGGTGAGGCGGCCGAACTGGCGCGCGACACGGCGGGGGCGGTCGCGGGCCTGGCGGCGCTCCGGCTGGATTCTTCCGCCGACCCGAAGGCCGCTGAACCTGCCGGTGCGGCTTGGGCGCTCAGCCGTCGTGACGACGTGGACCCTGAGGAAGCCAAGAGGCATCTCCGCGAAGCCGCCGGTGGCTTGGGCCACCTGCCTGTGACCGCGTTTCCGGCAGTGGCCCACGCTGTTCTGGCGCGTGCCTACTTGAGGGGCCGTTCGCCCTCGGATCTTGGCAAACGGTTGCGGCTGGTCGTTGCGGTGGCTCGGGGACGCATCTGAGCGGCCCGTTCATTCCGCTCATCCCCGCTTTCACGGGGATGAGCGAAAATGGGGCGAAGCCTACTCCGCCGCCTGCGCCGCCGGTTCGCCCAGCCAGCCGCTGAGGTCCGCCAGCGCCCGCTCGCCGATCATCAGCTTCTTGGCCCGGCCGCCTTCCTTGCGCCCCAGCCGCTTGCCCTCGGCGTCGCGCTTCGGCTGCTCCATCGGCGGCAGCAGGCCGTAATTGATGTTCATCGGCTGGAACGAGCCGCCGCCGGCGTCGAGGTGCCCGCCGGTGATGTGGCCGACCAGGGCGCCCAGCGCCGTCGTCGCCGGCGGCGCCTCCAAAGGCCGGCCGAGCCGCTCAGCCGCCGCCAGCCGCCCGGCGATCAGCCCGATGGCGGCGCTCTCCACATAGCCCTCGACCCCCGTCACCTGTCCGGCGAAGCGCAGGCGGGGCATTGCCTTCAGCCGCAGCTGGCCGTCGAGCAGCCGCGGGCTGTTCAGGAAGGTGTTGCGGTGCAGCCCGCCGAGCCTTGCGAACACCGCCTTCTCCAGCCCCGGGATGGTGCGGAAGATCTCGGTCTGCGCCCCATGCTTCAGCTTGGTCTGGAAGCCGACCATATTCCAGAGCGTGCCAAGCGCGTTGTCCTGGCGCAGCTGCACCACCGCATAGGGCTTCTCGTCCGGCCTGTGGGCGTTGGTCAGCCCCACCGGCTTCATCGGCCCGTGCCGCAGGGTCTCGCGCCCCCGCTCGGCCATCACCTCGATCGGCAGGCAGCCGTCGAAGTAGGGCACGTGCTCCCAGTCCTTGAACTCCGACTTCGGCCCGGCCAGCAGGGCGTCGATGAAGGCCTCGTACTGGCCCTTGTCCATCGGGCAGTTGATGTAGGCCGCCGCATCCCCGCCCGGCCCCGGCTTGTCGTAACGCGATTGGCGCCAGGCGACGTCCATGTCGATGGACTCGAAGTTCACGATCGGCGCGATGGCGTCGAAGAACGACAGCTGCCCTTCGCCGGTCAGCTCCAGCACCGCCTGCGCCAGATCCGGGGAGGTGAGGGGGCCGGTGGCCACGATCACGCTGTCCCACTTGGCCGGCGGCAGGCCCGCCACTTCGCCGCGCTCCACCGTCACGTTCGGATGGGCGAGCAGACGCGCCGTCACCGCTTGCGAGAACCCGTCCCGGTCCACCGCCAGCGCCCCGCCGGCCGGCACCTGGTGCGCGTCTCCGCAGGCCATGATGATCGAGCCGCAACGGCGCATCTCGGCATGCAGCAGGCCCACCGCATTGCCGGTCCAGTCGTCGGCCCGGAAGGAATTGGAGCACACCAGCTCCGCCAGCCCGTCCGTCTGGTGCGCATCGGTGCCGCGCACCGGCCGCATCTCGTGGATCACCACCGGCGCGCCGGCCTCGGCGATCTGCCAGGCGGCCTCCGACCCGGCGAGACCGCCGCCGACGACGTGGATGGGCGAAAGGGACATCTGAGAACTCTGAACCAAAGCGGCCGCCCCTATAGCATACCGCCGCCAGGTGTTGGCCTGTGGGCGAAAACCGGCGTAGCGTCGGTATCGGACCAGTCGGGGGCGGCTACATGGGACAGATCGACGTCGGCCGCGCGGCCACCACCGGCTTCGGGGTGATCGCGCGCAACCCGCTGGCCGTGCTGATCTGGGGGCTGGTGTTCTTCGCGCTGACCTTCCTGCCGCTGATCCTCATGTTCGGCGCGATCGGCCCGGCCCTAGCCGAGTTCGTACAGAGCGCGCCGGCCGACGGGGCCGAGCCGGACCTTTCGGCGATGATGCGCCTGCAGGGCCAGATGATGGCCGCCAACTCCCTCGTCCAGCTCGGCCAGCTGGCGGCGCAGGTGCTCTTGATGTGCGCTGTCTTCCGCGCCGTGCTGACGCCGGCCGACAACCGGTTCTTCTACCTGCGCCTGACCATGGGCGAGCTGATGGCCGGGCTGATGATGCTGTTCGTCACCATCCTCCTGGTGATGGGGATCTTCGCCGCCGTGCTGATCGGCGTCATCGTCGTCGCCGGCGCGGCCGCCGCCTCGCCCGAGGCGGCCGTGGTCATCGGGATCATCGCCGCCCTCGCCCTCATCGCCGGCGCGATCTGGCTGGGCCTGCGCTTTTCCCTGGCGCCGGTGATGGCCTTCGCCCAGCGCGGCTTCCCGCTGGTGGAGGCCTGGAAGCTCACCGCAGGCCGAGTCGGCTCGCTGTTCCTCGTGGGCCTGCTGACCGTGCTGATCGTGGTCGCGCTGGAGGTGGTGGTCTTCGGCGCCCTGATCGGGGCCAGCATCGCGGCCATCGCCGGCGCGTCGTTCAACGAGGCGGCGCTGGAGGCCTTCTTCGCCCAGCCAGTCAGCGCCTGGTCGATGCAGCTCCTGCCCTGGGTGCTCGGCGGGGGCCTCGTCCTTTCGCTGTGCGCAGCGGTGTTCTCCACCCTGCTGATGGCGCCCTGGGCCGCCGTCTACCGAGACCTCGCCCCGCGCGACGAAGAGACCGCCGCCGCCTTCGCCTGACACGCGCGCTCCCTTGCGCGCCGCGGCGGGGCGCCCTTAACCTGCCTGGGCTGAGGGGATCAGGTATGGCGAGTTTTTCCGCGACGGACGCGGCGTTCGAGGGTTTTCGGCTGACCCGGGAGCAGCCCAAGACGCTGCTCATCTGGGCGGCGTTCAACCTGGTCGTCAGCGTGATCAGCCTGGTGCTGCTGATCGGCGTCGGCGGCTCCTCCCTGCAGGCGATGATGGAGCTGGAGCAGGCCGGGGCCGAGGCCGACCCCGCCCAGGCCATGGAGATGCTGCGCAGCCTGGGGGTCGTCTACGCCCTGGTGCTGCCGGTGGCCCTGATCACCCAGTCGATGCTGGGCGCGGCGGTCTACCGCGCGATCCTGCGGCCCGCGGACGGCGGCGTCGGCTATCTGAAGCTGGGGGGCGACGAACTGCGGCTGGTCGCGCTGTCGCTGATCTATTTCCTGCTGATGCTGGTCGGCATGGTGGCGATCATCTTCCTCGCCGGCCTGGTCGTCGGCCTGATCGGCCCGGCCATCGGCGCTGGCGGCGCGGCCCTGCTGGGCGTGGGCCTCGGGCTCTTCGTCGCCGGGCTGATGATCTATGTGATCGTGCGCCTGTCGCTGGCCGGGGTGATCACCTTCGCCCGGCGGCGCATCGCGGTCTTCGACTCCTGGGGCCTGACCCGCGGCCAGTTCTGGAACCTGACCGGAACCTATGTGCTGACCCTGGCGGCGGTGGCCGTGGTCATGCTGCTGGCGGTGTTCATCTTCACGGCGATCGCGGCCCTGGCCAGCGGCGGCGACCTGGCGGCGGTGGGCACGATGTTCAGCCCCGACATGAGTTCGCTGGCCGCCTACATGACCCCGACGATGATCGCCTACACGGTCTTCGGCGCCCTGCTCAACGCCGTCTATTACGCGGCGATCTTCTCGCCGCACGCAGTGATCTACCGGGCCCTCGCCGGCGACGAGCGGGCGGAGATGTTCGCCTAGGCCGCTGCGCTCGGCCGCGCCGTCACCCTAGCACGCCAGGCCTTCAGGTGCTCGAACTCGTCCAGGACCGGCAGGCCGATCCAGTCGGCGAAATCGACCGTCGAGATGAGGCAGATGTCGGCCATCGAATAGCTGTCCAGCGCCAGGAATTCGCGGCCCTCCAGCTC
>DASPLZ010000429.1:0-2873 GCA_035627295.1 Phenylobacterium sp.
CGTCCTTCGAGACGGCCGCTCGCGCGGCCTCCTCAGGATGACGAACTCAGCACGACCTAGTCATGTGAGGAGCAGCGAAGCTGCGTCTCGAACCACGCAAGGCCGAACCGAGCGCCCCAAATCCTCCCCCATGGAGCTTTAGCGAAATGGGGGAGGGGGAGGATTACGCCAGCCGGTAGACGCTCGCCGGGCCCGCCGCGCCCTCGGTCAGCACGCGGCCCTCGTCGACCAGCTGGATCAGGTGCGCCAGCACGCTCCTCGCCGCGGCCGGGTGCAGGCGCTTGTCGACGGCGGCGTAGAGCACCGGCACCATGTCGCCGATGGTGGAGAGGCCCTTGCCGATGGCCTCCACGATCTGCCGCTCGCGGTCGCGGCGGTGGGCGGCGTAGGCGTCGATGAAGGGCCCGACCTCGGTGATCGGCGGGCCGTGGGTGGGCCAGAGGATGTCGAAGTTCCGCGCCTTGATCAGGTCGAGGCTGCGGAAATAGGCGGCCATGTCGCCGTCCGGCGGGGTGATCACCGTGGTCGACCAGCCCATGATGTGGTCGCCGGAGAAGAGGGCGTTCTCCTCCTTTAGCGCATAGCAGATATGGTTCGACGTGTGCCCCGGCGTCGGGATCGCCTCCAGGGTCCAGCCGAGCCCCTTGATCACACCGCCGCCGCAGACCTCGATGTCGTGCTCCACCGGCGCGCCGTAGCCGGCCTCCACCTGCACCCCGCTGTCGTCGACCACCTGCGGCACCGCGCAGCCGACGATCTTGGCGCCGGTCAGCACCTTCAGCGGCTCGGCCAGGGGCGAGTGGTCGGAGTGGTGGTGGGTCAGGAGGATGTGAGTGATCCGCTCGCCCTCGACGGCGTCGAGGATGGCCTCCAGGTGCGCCGGCAGGTCCGGGCCGGGGTCGATCACCGCCACCTCCTCCTGGCCGACGATGTAGGTGCCGGTGCCCAGGTAGGTGAACGGTCCAGGGTTGTTGGCCACCACCCGGCGGATCAGCGGCGAGACCTGGTCGACCTTGCCGTATTCGAACTTCAGATCGCGGACGAACGGGATCACGGGCGGCCTCCGATTTGCGACGCGCCCCTCATGAGGCAGGCGGCGGGCGTGGTCATGGCTAATTTTGTGTCAATTCGAGCCGTTCGGGCGATGCTCATGGTGCTCATGATGGCCGGGGCGAGCATTTCGCTGACCGAATGCGGCGACGTGGAACCCATACCGATGGCGACCCGTGCGGCGCACTAGCCCTCAGCGCGGAAGGACGTTGGAAAGGTCGTAGCCGGCCGCCGCGCCCAACTCGACGAGCTTCTCGCGCCCGACCTCCGGCTGGCCCAGCGACCAGGTGTTGATCGAGCGGGTGCCCGAGCGGCAGTAGGCCAGCACCTTGCCGCCTCCCGCCTCGTCGATCGCCGCGCGCATGGCGGCCACCTGCTCGGGCGTCGGCCCGCCGACCACGGGGATGTGCACAAAGCGGATGCCCGCCTCGGCCGCGGCCCTGGCGATGTCGGCGCTCTGCGGGGCGGCGGGGTCCTCCTCGTCCGGGCGATTGTCGATGATCAGCACCACGCCGTCGGCCTTGGCCCTGGCGACGTCGGCGACGTCGATCTGCGGGCTGGTGGTGAAGGTGTCGGTCACGCGGCGGAAATCGGCCATGGCGGTGAGCTCCTGCGGGGCGGGCTGTCGGTCGGGATCGTGATAGGCGATCATGCCCGCCGCGTCAGCCTTGGTTAGCCGCGAAGGGGAGGTGGAACGGCCGTGCGTCCTTCGAGACACCCCCTTCGCGGGCCCTCAGGATGACTAAGACAGTAACAACCTTAGTCATGGCGAGGAGCGCGAAGCGCGTCTCGAACCACGCAAGGCGCACCCGCGTCGAGCTTGCGACCAACCCTGGGAGGGAGCCGCGCATGTCACGGATCGAACTTGAAGCAGGCGGCCGGATCAATGGCGCGGACCTCTCGCAGCTCGATTGGGCCGATCGGGACCTTTCCGACATCACCCTGACCGACTGCACCATCCGCGACGCCCAGCTCTCCGGCGTCAGCCTGCAGGGCGCGCGGCTCACCGGCTGTCGGCTGGTCCGCTGCCGCTTCGCCCACGCCGACCTGCGCGAGGCCAGGTTCGAGGCCTGCAGCTTCGCCGACGAGGAGGACCACAAGGGCCTCGAGATCGCTTTCAGCCAGCTGGACCAGGCTGCGTTCAGGGGCTGCGACCTGTCGTTCGCCAAGCTCGACCGAACCTCCGCCTACGGGATCGCCTGCGAGGACTGCAACTGGCGGGGCGCGAGTTTCGCGAAGGTCGACTTCCACCGGGCGTTCGGGCGCAGCATCGTGCGCTGCGAGGGCGCGTTCCGCGGCTGCAACCTGGAACTGGCCGACCTGTCGGAGATCAGCCTGCCGGGCGGCGACTTTTCCGGTTCGAGCCTGCGCGAGGCGGTGCTGGCCCAGGCCGATCTTGCGGGCGCGAACCTCTCGCGCTGCGACTTCTTCCTGGCCGACACCTACGGCGCCAAGCTCGCCGGCGCCGATCTGCGCGGCGCGCAGGTGGATGGGCTCGACCTGAGCGAACTGGGGAGCTGGCGGGGCGCCAAGATCGCGCTCGACCAGCAGCACGCGCTGCTCTCCGCCATGGGCCTCGACATCTACGCCGAGTGAGATGGCCTGCACTGGACCGAACGCCTCGCCCAGCCTCGCCGGTTCAGGTTCGCGTCAGGAAACGCCAGCCAAGGTCGGTCCAGCTTCAAGGGAGGATCCCCGATGAACCGCCTCGCCGTCTTCGCCCTCGGCTCGGCCCTCGCCGCTGTCGCCGCGCCGGCCCTGGCCTGCAGCTGCCTGCCGCCGGCCAGCGCCGCCGCGCAGCTCGAAGCCGCGGATGTGCTCTT
>DASPLZ010000430.1:0-2400 GCA_035627295.1 Phenylobacterium sp.
AAGCAGATCGGACTCACGCAGCGTAGGCGGTGCCGACAGGAAGAACTCGAGAAAGCTTCGACCATATAGATCGGCTAGCATTCGAGCTTGGCGGACAGTGGGCGCCCCATCGCCCTTTTCCCAAGCGATGATATTCTCAGGTTTCGTTTGAAGCCGCGCAGCAGCTTCTTCTACTGTCTTACCGCGCCACAGCCGCGCCCAGTGAAGAACATCCCGGTTATAGGGCAGTTGAGGGGCTGCTTCCGCATTCATACTAGCACCCTAACTGAAACGCCCTAGGCGCGAAATCAGGTCCACCTCCCTCAGAAGCGATTGTTCTGGGGGCGTTGCAAATCGGACTCAGGATGGATCAGGGGACAAGACGCCTTGCCTTTTTTGCCCACGTCCGCCGGAGACCGATTCGGAAAAGGTATACTGTTCGCGCGCCACCCCCTCCGCGCCTCCGCGTCTCCGCGTGAACCCACCCCCCAGCCGCCCTGCGCCGAAGCGCACGTCAGCCAGGAAGCAACAAGCTCGCGTCCCCATAGGAATAGAATCGATAGCCCTTCTCGATCGCATGGGCATAGGCCGCCTGCATCGTCTCCAGCCCCATCAGCGCCGAGACCAGCATGAACAGGGTCGAGCGCGGCAGATGGAAGTTGGTGATCAGGCCGTCGATCGCCCGGAAGCGGTAGCCGGGGGTGATGAAGATGGCGGTGTCGCCCTCGAACGGCCGCACCCGTCCGCCCTCGTCGGCGGCGCTTTCGAGAAGGCGCAGCGAGGTCGTGCCGACGGCGACGAGGCGGCCGCCGGCGGCCCGGGCGGCGTTGAGGCGCACGGCGACCGCGGGCTCGATCCGGCCCCATTCGCTGTGCATGCGATGGTCGGCCGTCTCCTCCGCCTTGACCGGCAGGAAGGTGCCGGCGCCGACGTGGAGAGTCAGCGTCTCGTGGCGGATTCCGGCTTCGGCGAGCGCCGCCATCAATCGCGGCGTGAAATGGAGCGCCGCGGTCGGCGCCGCCACCGCGCCTTCCTCGCGGGCGAACATCGTCTGATAGTCTTCGGCGTCGCGTTCGTCGGCGGCGCGGCGACCGGCAATGTAGGGCGGCAACGGCATCCGCCCGGCGCGCTCGAGTAGGAGCTCGACCGGCTCCTCCCCTTCGAAACGGAGCAGCACGCTGCCCTCCTCGTCGCGGCCGCCGGCGACGGCCGTCACTCCCTCGCCGAAATCGATGCGGTCGCCTTCCCTCACGCGGCGTGCGTTACGGATGAAGGCGCGCCACGCCCGCGGCCCCTCCCTCTTGTGCAGGGTCGCGCCGATCCGCGCGTCGCCCCGCCGCCCCTCAAGCTGCGCGGGGATAACCCGCGTGTCGTTGAACACCAGCGTGTCGCCAAGCCGCAGCAGCTGCGGGAGCTCAGCGACGCACCGATCCTCGAGATGGCCGCCCTTCGCGACGAGCAGCCGCGCCGAGTCGCGCGGGCTCGCCGGCCTCAGGGCGATTCGCTCCGGCGGCAGCGCGAAGTCGAAGGCGTCGACGCGCACCCGACGCTACTGCGCCTTCTTGGGACGCGGCTTGGGCTTGGCTTCGGGAAGGCGGACCGCCGGCGGCGGCGGCATGGCGGGCCCGGCGGCCGGGCCGGCCGGGCGGGCGGCGGCGGGCGCGGCCGCCGCCGCCGCCGCGATCTGCTCGGCGGTCGGCGGCGGCCTGTTGTCGGACGCGATCGACGCCTGCAGGATCCGGGTCGGGCTGGCCGGCGGCTCGCCTTTCTCGATCGCGTCGACGAAGTTCATCCCGCTGACGACCCGGCCGAACACCGTGTAGCGGCCGTCGAGGGCGAGGCGCGGCGACAGCATGATGTAGAACTGGCTGTTGGCGCTGTTCTCCGCCGCGGCGACGGCGGCGGGGTCGGCATCCTCGTCGGCGCCCTGGCGCGCCGCCGCGATCGCTCCGCGCACGTGCGGAAGGCCGTTGAACTCGGCCTTGAGGTCGGGGAGGTCGGAACCGCCGGTGCCGTCGCCCTTGGGATCGCCGCCCTGCGCCATGAAGCCGTCGATCACCCGGTGGAAGGTGAGGCCGTTGTAGAAGCCCCGGCGGGTCAGCTCCTTGATCCGGGCGACATGGCCGGGAGCGACGTCCGGCCGGAGCTGGACGGCGACCCGGCCACCGCTCGACAGATCGAGCAGCAGCGTATTCTCGGGGTCGAGGGCCGGCGCCGCCGGCGGCGCCGGCAGGCCCTGGGCGAGCGCCGGGCCTGAAAGGAGAAGGCCGAGCAGAAGGGCCAGCAGAGTCGTCATGCGCATGTTCTGGATTTCCCCGGATAAATCCGTGCTTCGCCGCCGATGATGCGCGGCGGGCGCGTCTGGATCAAGTGCCTTTGCGGCCGATCGCCGCGACCCGGCGGGCGACGTCCGCGGCGACG
>DASPLZ010000431.1:0-3009 GCA_035627295.1 Phenylobacterium sp.
CGCTGACCGACACCGAGGGCCGCAGCTACGGCTTCGACACGAACTACGCCAAGGGGCAGGGCTACAACGTCCCCGAGGTCGGCAACACCCTGTTCACCGATCCGGCGATCATGGCGTTCATCCGGGCGTCGGGCCAGACCATCGAGACGGCGGCGAATCAGGTGCGCCAGCAGACCGGCGCCATCAACGCCGCGCTCCAGACGACCCTCGGCGACATCGACTTCAACGCCGGGGAGAACAAGCGCAAGACGCACGGCAGCTTCGAGTCCCGCGGCGTGTCCCGCGGCAGCTCGCACCAGCACGCCCAGGACGTCGTCGAGCGCAACCGCCTGGCGGCGCAGACGTCGGCCCAGAACACCGCCGCAACCCAGATCGGCAACCTCAATTCGGGCCTCGTGAACACCGTGCTCGGCCAGCAGCAGAAGGCCGCCGAGCTCGGCCTCACGACCGGACAGAACCAGGACTGGGACGCCACGCAGCAGTCGATCAAGCAGAAGTACGCCCCGGAACTCGCCGCAGGAGGCATGACTGTCTAATGGCCCAGCCGTCGCCGTACTTCGACTCCGCCTCCCGCTTCATTGACGAGGGCAAGGCCAACCTGCTCCGGGCTGTCGCCGATGGCGGCACCGCCGGCAAGCAGGCGTTCGACGCTGCCCAGGCCCAAGCCGGACAGGCCAAGCAGGACGCCGTTGGCCGGGCCGCCGAGCGCTCGGCGCTGTACGGCGTGGGCGGCAACGACCAGACGTTCCTCGGCGCCTACGACACCCGCATGAACCAGATGAACGTGAACCGGGCCAACTTCGAGTCCGGCCTGGCGCAGACGCAGGCGAGCGGCGAGTCGTACCTGGAGAAGGCGCGGGCCTCGATCCCGGTCCTCCAGGCCCAGAACATCAACAAGGGCATGGAGCTGGACACGAAGTACCGGACGGCCATCGACGCCGCCCTGGCGAAGGCGCAGGCGGACCGCGAGAAGGAGGACCGCGCCCTCCAGCGGCAGCTCGACTCCGAGTCCCGCTCCGAGTCCCGCGCCATTGCGCGTGAGGGCCGGGCCGAGTCCCGCGCCGCGGCCAAGGAGGCCGCCAAGCCGCCGAAGTTCGAGGACATCGCCGGGCAGGCCCAGGCGCTCACCGACATGGGCGCGGTCGACACCGACACCGTGGCGGCCCAGATCCGCCAGAGCCTGCCGCTGACGAACGACATGCTGATGACGGCTCAGGACCGCTACGCGTTCAAGAAGAACCAGGGCGTCGACACCAGCCCCGAGCAGGAGCTGATGTTCCTCGTGGCCGAGGCGTGGGGCATGAGCCCGGCACAGGCCAGCGCCATCCTGACGCCGCAGAAGATCAACAGCTACGTGAAGGCCCAGGCGCCCGCCCCGGCGCTGGAGGACTCCACGGCGAAGTCGCTCGCCTCGAAGTACGCCGCCAAGGGCGTCAACTACGACACGGCCAAGAGCGTCATCAACAATGTGGACTTCAAGGAAGCGGTGAACTGGATCTCCGCCGGCGCGGACGGCAAGTCCCGCGACGAGGTGGAGAACATCATCCGCCAGAACTTCATCGTCCGCGACGGTCGCAACTGGACCGCTGAGTACTACATCCTGATGGGCGAGTACGTCGACAAGGCGATTCCCAAGTAATGGGATTCGACCCGAATCTCGGCGCCAAGACGACCAGCAAGGGCAGCACCTCCGCCTCGAAGTCCGGCGGCAAGGGTGGCTTCGACCCGTCCCTCGGCGCCGGCAAGAGCAGCAGCAAGGGCGGCGGCGACAAGAAGCCGAGCGGCAAGAGCTTCTTCGGCGTGCGCCTGCCCACGGTGTTCGGCGTCAACCTGCCCGACGTGGGCGTGTCCCTGAACACCCCGGGCCCGGTGCGCCAGACCCGCGACCTAGTGGCCGGCGCCGTCCCCAGCCTGGCGCGCCTCGGCCTGACCCTGGGCAAGGAGCTGGCGCCGGAGAACCCGCTCAAGTACCTGCGTCCCGGCGACCAGACCAAGGGCAACCCCCGCGGCTGGGCCGGCGTGGAGCGCAACACCCCGACGCTCGGTGCCATCACCGAGTCGATGGCCCGCACCGCCCGCCAGGTGCCGGACACGGCCGTCGCTATCCGCCCCGGCGGACCCGGCTTCGGCAAGTCCAACCTGGGCCGCCAGATCAAGGAGGAGGGCGTGCTGCCCACCGCCCTGGCGAAGGTCGGCGACGTCGCCGCCCTGGCCGGAGGTGTCGGCCTCGTGGGCCGCGCCGCCGGCGCCGGCCGCCTCGCCGAGGCGACCCGCCTGGAGCGCCTCGCCACCGCCTCGGCGCAGGCCGCCAAGGTGCCGGCCGACGAGTTCGCCCTGGCGAAGGCCGCCTCTGTGGCGGACGCCGCCGGGGACACCGCCCGCGCCCTGGACCTGGCCCGCGCCGCCGACCAGATGGCGCAGGCCAACGCCCTGCGCGCCGGGTCCGCCGGTGCCGCCCCGCTGCTGCGTGGCGCGGAGAAGGTCACCGCCGGCGCCGCCTCCGTGAACCGGCTCGGCAACAAGGTCGCCGCCGCCCCGTTCCTCCCGACCCAGAAGGCGCTGGGCCTGGCCGGCAAGGGCGCCAAGGCCGCCGCCCGCTCCAAGACGATGGCGCCGCTCATGGCGAAGGCCGAGGCCGCCGTGGCCCAGATCGTCCAGAAGCGCGAGATCGGGGACCTGCACCACGAGAACGTGCAGGCGCCGTTCCAGGCGGAGATGCACACCTTCTTCCAGCGGCACGGCATCGAGGACGCCGCCCGCCACCTCGACGCGGACGAGCAGGCCGCGGTGTACCTGACCAAGTCGGCCGAGGACGTGGCGGCCCGGCAGCTGCTCGACGCCGTGGCCGACATGGACCCGGACGTGCGGCCCGACGTGATCGCCCGCCTGTTCCCTGACGGCGACGTCACCCCGGCCCAGATCGAGCTGGCGATCGCCTTCCGCGACGGCACCCTGGACCCGAAGCGCCAGGCGAAGCTGCAGAAGGCGGCCGAGTCCATCACCGGCGCC
>DASPLZ010000432.1:0-7858 GCA_035627295.1 Phenylobacterium sp.
CGAGGATCATCCGCTGGCCTTCCTCGAGGAAACCGACGCGGCCGGCGACGGGGATGCGACCGAGGCGGCGGTCGACCTCGACCTGATCCGCCCCGACCTCGCCGAGGTGCTGGAACGCCACCGCCTGACCCTGGACGAGGCGCGGCCGGAGGCGGTGGCCCGCCGCCGCAAGACCAAGCAGCGCACCGCCCGCGAGAACATCGCCGACCTCTGCGACGAAGGCAGTTTCGTGGAGTACGGCCCGCTGGTCGTCGCCGCGCGTCGCCGGCGCAACACCATGGACGAGCTGATCGCCCAGACGCCGGCCGACGGGCTGGTGATGGGGCTCGGCTCGGTGAACGGGGCGCTGTTCCCCGAGGAGAAGTCCCGCGCGGCCATCATGTCCTACGACTACACGGTGCTGGCCGGCACCCAGGGCGCGCACAACCACGAGAAGCTCGACCGGATGAGCGAGGTCGCCCTGAAGTGGCGGCTTCCCACGGTCTTCTTCACCGAGGGCGGCGGCGGGCGGCCCGGCGACACCGAAGGCGGCGGCTTCACGCGGGGGTTCGAGTTCTGGGGCCGGCTCTCCGGCGCCGTGCCGCTGGTGGGGGTCAACTCGGGCCGCTGTTTCGCCGGCAATGCGGCGATCCTCGGCTGCTGTGACGTGATCATCGCCACCAAGGACTCCGCGCTCGGCATGGGCGGCCCGGCGATGGTCGAGGGCGGCGGCCTTGGGGTCTTCCGGCCCGAGGAGATCGGCCCGATCAAGGTGATGCAGGAGAACGGCACCATCGACGTGCTGGCCGAGGACGAGGCCGACGCGGTGCTCCTGGCCAAGCAGTACCTCAGCTACTTCCAGGGGCCGCTGGCCGACTGGATCTGCGAGGACCAGCGCCAGCTTCGCCATGTGATCCCCGAGAACCGCCTCAGGGTCTACGACATCCGCAAGCTGATCAGCCTCCTCGCCGACACCGGTTCGGTGCTGGAGCTGCGTCCGAAGTTCGGTCGCGCGATGGTGACCGCCTTCATCCGCATCGAGGGACGCCCGCTCGGCCTGATCGCCAACAACCCGCACCACCTGGGCGGCGCCATCGATTCCGACGCCTCGGACAAGGCCGCGCGGTTCATGCAGCTGTGCGAGGCCTTCGACATCCCCATCCTGTCGCTCTCCGACACGCCGGGCAACATGGTCGGGCCGGAGGCGGAGAAGACCGGCCTCATCCGCCACTGCTCGCGGCTATTCGTGATCGGGGCGAACCTGACGGTGCCGATCTTCTCGGTGATCCTGAGGAAGAGCTATGGCCTGGGCGCAATCGCCATGACCGGCGGCAGCTACCAGGCCTCGATGTTCGCCGTCTCCTGGCCGACCGGCGAGTTCGGCGGCATGGGGCTGGAGGGCTCGGTCAAGCTCGGCTACCGCAACGAGCTGGCGGCCATCGAAGACCCGCTGGCCCGCAAGGCGAAGTTCGACGAGATGGTCGCCGCCGCCTACGCCCGCGGCAAGGCGATGGCGCGGGGGACCAGCCCGTCCCTGGACGACGTCATCGACCCCGCCGAGACGCGCCGCTGGGTATTGGCGGGGCTCAAGGCCCTGCCGCCCGTGCCCCCGCGCACCGGCAAGAAGCTGGCGTGGATCGACAGCTGGTAGGGATGCGGGGCGGCCGTGCGTCCTTCGAGACACCCGCTTCGCGGGCCCTCAGGATGACTAAGTCAGCACCCCCCTCGTCCTGGTGAGGAGCGCGCAGCGCGTCTCGAACCACGCACGGCGCATCCACAGCGAAACCCGTCGTTCAGCCCGCCGCCCGCCGCGCCCCGGAAGCATGGAAATGCGCCACCAGCCGCCGGTCGCCCGGATAGGTCAGGCGCACCTGGGTCACCACCAGCCCGCCGTGCCAGCTGCGCCGGTCGTCGCAGAGGCAGGCTGAGCCCTCGGCGACCGCAAGGCGGCTCGCGGTCACCGCGTCGGCGTTCAGGGCGAGGATATGGTGCTCGGCGTCCGTCCAGGGCAGGCGCGCCTGCAGCCAGCTCCCCGGCGGATCGGCGGCGAACGCCTCGGCGCGGGCCTCGGGCACGGCCGCCAGGTTGATCAGCCGCTCCTCCAGCGCGAAGGGCGCCTCGCCCGCGTAGTGGACGACCACCAGGGCCAGGATCTCGGCGCCGGCCGGCATTTCCAACTGCTCGGCTTGGCCCGGCGTGGCTCGCCGCACATCCCGCGCCAGCACCGCGAAGCGGTAGGCCCGCCCGGAGGCGCGAACCTCGGTGGGGATGTCGTGGATGCGCAGCGTCGTCTCCTGCGGCTGCGGGCGCGCCACGATTGTGCCGGCGCGGCGGCGGCGGGTGACGAGCCCGGCTTCGGCGAGGCCGGCCACAACCTTCGACACGGTCATCCGGGCGCAGCCGAACTCCTCGGCCAGCTGCATCTCCGAGGGCAGGCGGTATCCGGGCGGCCACTCGCCGGAGAGGATCGCGCCCTCCAGGCGCTCGCGGATCTCCACATAGCGCGGCACGGGCCGCGCCGGCGCGGCGCTCATCCGAGGATGCCTGGCAGGTCGAGCTCCTTCTCGCGGGCCACCTGCAGCGCGATGTCGTAGCCGGCGTCGGCGTGGCGCATGACGCCGCTGGCCGGGTCGTTCCAGAGGACGCGGGCGATGCGCCTGGCGGCGGCCTCGGTCCCGTCGCAGACGATCACCATGCCGGCGTGCTGCGAATAGCCCATGCCCACCCCGCCGCCGTGATGCAGCGACACCCAGGTGGCGCCCGAGGCGGTGTTGAGGAGCGCGTTCAGGAGCGGCCAGTCGGAGACCGCGTCCGAGCCGTCGCGCATAGCCTCGGTCTCGCGGTTGGGGGAGGCGACGGAGCCGGAGTCCAGATGGTCTCGGCCAATCACCACCGGCGCCTTCAGCTCGCCCGAGGCGACCATCTGGTTGAAGGACAGGCCGAGCCGGTGGCGGTCGCCCAGCCCCACCCAGCATATGCGCGCCGGCAGCCCCTGGAACCTGATCCGCTTGCCGGCCATGTCGAGCCAGTTGTGCAGGTGCGGATTGTCCGGGATCAGCTCCTTCACCTTGGCGTCGGTGCGGGCGATGTCCTCCGGGTCGCCCGAGAGCGCCGCCCAGCGGAACGGGCCGATGCCGCGGCAGAAGAGGGGGCGGATGTAGGCCGGTACGAAGCCGGGGAAGTCGAAGGCGCCTGCGACGCCCGCCTCCTTGGCCATCTGGCGGATGTTGTTGCCGTAGTCGACGGTCGGCACGCCGGCCTTCTGGAAGTCGAGCATGGCCTGCACGTGCTCGGCCATCGAGGCCTTGGCGGCTTCCTCGACCTGCTTGGGGTCCTGCGCGCGCATGGCGGCCCAGCGCTCCAGCGTCCAGCCCTTGGGCAGGTAGCCGTTGACCGGATCGTGGGCGGAGGTCTGGTCGGTGAGCAGGTCCGGCCGCACGCCGCGCTGAAGGAGCTCCGGCAGCAGCTCGGCGGCGTTGCCGAGCAGGCCCACGGACACCGGCGTCCGCGCGCGACAGGACCGCTCGATGATCTCCAGCGCCTCGTCGATGTCGGCGGCCTGGCGGTCGAGGTAGCCGGTGCGCAGGCGCATCTCGATGCGCGACTGCTGGCACTCGATGGCCAGGCACGAGGCTCCAGCCATCACCGCCGCCAGCGGCTGGGCGCCGCCCATGCCGCCCAGCCCCGCCGTCAGCAGCCAGCGTCCGGAGAGGTCGCCGCCGTAGTGCTGGCGGCCCATCTCCACGAAGGTCTCGTAGGTGCCCTGCACGATCCCCTGGGCGCCGATGTAGATCCAGGAGCCGGCGGTCATCTGGCCGTACATGGCCAGGCCCTTGCGATCGAGCTCGTTGAAGTGGTCCCAGGTCGCCCAGTGGGGCACCAGGTTGGAGTTGGCGATCAGCACCCGCGGCGCGTCGGCGTGGGTGCGGAAGACGCCCACCGGCTTGCCAGACTGCACCAGCAGGGTCTCCTCGTCACCCAGCCGGCGCAGGGTCTCGACGATCCTGTCGAAGCTCTCCCAGTCACGCGCCGCCCGGCCGACGCCGCCGTAGACCACCAGCTCCTCAGGCCGCTCGGCGACGTCGGGGTGCAGGTTGTTCATCAGCATCCGCAGCGGCGCCTCGGTCAGCCAGCTCCTGCACGAGAGCTGCGGGCCGGTCGGCGGGCGGATGACGCGGGTCGGGTCGTTGCGGGTCATGTCAGGCTCCGGCGAAGGCCAGGCAGGCCTTCAGCACCCCGGCCAGGGTGCGGCGCAGGGGTTCGGCGCGGTCGGGCGCGTAGGCCGTCGGCCAGTTGTCCGGCGTGGGCTCGCCGTCCGGCTCGTCCATGTAGCCGCGGCAGGCGAGCTCCATCTGGATGGCGTGCACGCCATTGTCAGGCCGGCCGTGGTGGCGGGTCGTCCAACCGCCCTTGAACCGCCCGTCGACCACGCGGCTCAGGCCCGAAGCTGTGCAGGCGGCTTCGACGGCGGCGGTCAGGGCGGGGGCGCACGCCCGGCCGCTGTTCGTGCCGATGTTGAACTGCGGCAGCTCGCCGTCGAACAGGCGCGGCACGCGGCTGCGGATCGAGTGGGCGTCGTAAAGCACCACCTTCCCGCGCTGCGCGGCGAGCCGGGCGAGCTCGGCCTCCAGAGCGGCGTGATAGGGAAGGAACCAGGCCTCGCGCCGCCGCGCGATCTCCGCCTGGTCGGGCGCCTGGCCCGGCCGGTAGAGCGGCTCGCCGTCGAAGGTGGTGGTGGGGCAGAGCTCGGTGGTCGCCTGTCCGGGATAGAGGGAGGCGCCGGAAGGATCGCGGTTCACGTCGATCACCGAGCGCGAGACGCGCGTGCGCACCGTCGTCGCGCCGAGGTCGGCGGCGAAATCGTAGAGCCGGTCGACCCACCAGTCCGCATCGCGGCGCGCGAGCCAGGGCGAGACGAAGCCGGCCTCGATCTCCGGCGGGATCTCGGTCCCGGTGTGGGGGAAGGCCACCACAAGAGGCGCCTCGCCGCGATGGACCTCCAGCCAGCTCATGCGGCGACCTCCGGCAGGGCGATCGGCGCGGCGGCTTCGATCAGGGCGCCGCGGCGGACCAGGGCGGTGGCGGCCTCGAGGTCGGGATGCATGTGACGGTCGTCCGCGAGGTGCGGGACCTGGCCCCGGACGAGCGCGCGAACGGCTTCCAGTGGGGCGCTGGAGGCCAGCGGGGCGTGGAAGTCGCAGCCCTGGGCGGCGGCGAGAAGCTCGATGCCGATCACCGAGGCGGCGTTGGCGGTCATGGCCGAGAGGCGCCGCGCGCCGTGGGCCGCCATCGAGACGTGGTCTTCCTGGTTGGCCGAGGTCGGGATGGAGTCGACGCTGGCCGGATAGGCCATCTGCTTGTTCTCGGAGACCAGGGCCGCGGCCGTCACCTGGGGTATCATGAAGCCGGAATTGAGCCCCGGCTTCGGCGTCAGGAAGGCCGGCAGCCGCGAGAGCGTCGGGTCGACCAGCATCGCCACGCGGCGCTCGGCCAGCGAGCCGACCTCGCAGACGGCCAGGGCGATCATGTCGGCGGCGAAGGCCACCGGTTCGGCGTGGAAGTTGCCGCCGGAAAGCGCCTCGTCGGTCTCGGGGAAGATCAGCGGATTGTCGGAGACGCCGTTGGCCTCGAAGGCCAGGGTGGCGGCCGCCTGGCGCAGCACGTCGAGCGCCGCGCCCATCACCTGCGGCTGGCAGCGCAGGCAGTAGGGGTCCTGCACCCGCTCGTCGCCGGCCAGGTGCGAGGCGCGGATCGCCGAGCCGGCCATCAGGGCGCGCAGGGCGTCGGCCGCCTCGACCTGGCCGGGCTGGCGGCGCAGGACGTGGATGCGATGGTCGAACGGCGTGTCCGAGCCCTTCGCCGCCTCGGTGGAGAGCGCCCCGGTGACGAGGGCGCTCCGCAACAGCGTCTCGGCCTCGAACAGCCCCGCCAGGGCGTAGGCGGTCGAGAACTGGGTGCCGTTGAGCAGGGCGAGCCCTTCCTTCGGGCCCAGGTTCAGCGGGGCGAGGCCGGCGCCGGCGAGGGCCTGGGCGGCTGGCCGCCGCACGCCCTTCGCGAATATCTCGCCAACCCCGATCATGGCGGCGGCCATGTGCGCCAGCGGGGCCAGGTCGCCAGAGGCGCCGACCGAACCCTGGCACGGAATGACCGGCGTCAGGCCCTCGCGCAGCAGGCCTTCGAGCAGGGCGATGGTGGCCGGCGCGACGCCCGAGGCGCCCTGGGCCAGGCTGGCGAGCTTGAGGGCCATCATCAGCCGCGCGACCGGCCCCGGCATGGGCTCGCCGACGCCGGCGGCGTGGGAGAGCACGATATTGCGCTGCAGGGTCGCCAGGTCCGCGGCCTCGATGCGCACCGAGGCCAGCTTCCCGAAGCCGGTGTTGATGCCGTAGGCCGGCTCGCCCCGCGCCACGATGCGCTCGACGGCCGCGGCGCTTTCGGCGATCAGCCCGGCCGAAGCGGGGTCGAGGCGCACCGCCGCGCCGCGATAGATGGCGCGCCACGCCTGCAGGGGAACTTCGCCCGGGCGCAGGGTCACCGTGTCCATGTCTCGCCTCCGAACACGCGGGCGTGCAGCGGGTTGAAGCCCATGCGGTAGACCAGCTCGGCGGGCCGCTCGATGTCCCAGATGGCCAGGTCGCAGCGCTTGCCCGGCTCCAGCGCGCCGCGGTCGGAAAGGCCGAGGGCGCGGGCCGCCTCGCGGGTGACGCCGGCGAGGCATTCCTCGACCGTGAGCCGGAAGAGCGTCGCGGCCATGTTCATGGTCAGCAGCAGGGAGGTGAGCGGCGAGGTGCCGGGATTGCAGTCGGTGGCCAGCGCCATCGGCACGCCCGCCGCGCGCAGGGCCTCGATCGGCGGGAGCTTCGTCTCGCGCACAAAGTAGAAGGCGCCGGGAAGCAGGGTGGCCACGGTCCCGGCGCGGGCCATCGCCGCGACGCCGGCCGCGTCCAGATGCTCCAGGTGATCGGCCGAGAGCGCGCCGAACTCGGCGGCCAGGGCAGCGCCGTGGCAATTGGACAGCTGCTCGGCGTGCAGCTTCACCGGCAGGCCGTGCGCCCGGGCGGCCTCGAACACCCGGCGGGTCTGGGCCGGCGTGAAGCCGATCCCTTCGCAGAAGGCGTCGACCGCGTCGGCCAGGCGCTCGGCGGCGACGGCCGGGATCATCTCGCGGCAGACGAGGTCGATATAGCCGTCCGGGTCGCCGGCGAACTCCGGCGGCAGGGCGTGGGCGCCCAGGAAGGTGGCGCGGATCTCCACCGGCCGCTCGGCGGCCAGGGCGCGGGCGGCGCGCAGGGACTTCAGCTCGTCCTCCAGCGTGAGGCCGTAGCCGGACTTCACCTCGACGGTGGTCGCGCCCTCGGCGATCAGCGCATCGAGGCGGGGGAGGGCGGCCGCCGCCAGGTCCCGCTCGCCGGCCGCGCGGGTGGCCTGCATGGTCGAGATTATGCCGCCGCCGGCGCGGGCGATCTCCTCGTAGGAGGCGCCGGCCAGCCGCAGCTCGAACTCGCGCGCCCGGTCGCCGGCGTGGACCAGATGGGTGTGGCAGTCGATCAGCCCGGGGGTGATCCAGCGGCCGTCGCAAACATGCGCGATACCGGCTTCGAACGCGGGCGCTTCCTTCCGCGGCCCGGCATAGACGATGCGTTCGCCGACGGCCGCGACGATGCCGTCTTCCACCACGCCCAGCCCGGGCAGATCGGCGCGCAACGTAGCCAGCCTGGCATTGCTCCACAGCTGATCGACGCGCACGCGCTCATTCTCCTCCAGGCGACTCCAACGAGTCTCTAGGATGTCGGATTAAATGTCTATACATTTGTCGGCGAACGGCGCGGAGAAGGCGATGCAAGGCTGGTGGTTCGAGACGGCGCTGCTGGCGGAAGGC
>DASPLZ010000433.1:0-2606 GCA_035627295.1 Phenylobacterium sp.
CCCCCCGCCCCCCTGAAGGTTTCGACGCCGACGCCGTCGACAGCGCCATCGAGCGCGCCATCGGCGGCCCGGGCACCTGCGTGCTGCTGGCCCGCCGCGGCGAGGCCCGCGCCTTCCACCGCTACGGCTCCAACGTCACCTGCGGCCGGGTGCTGCCCACCTGCGTGGGCGCGGCCACCGGCAGGGTCGCCGACCTGCTCGACGCGGCGGCGGCCGGCGGCCCGGTGGTGCACCGCTCCTGCCCCACGGCGCCCGACAATTCCCGTAGCGTCGGCTGGGCCAGCGGCACAGCCCCCGGCAAGCCCAACGTCGTCTATGCGGCCTATATGGAAGGCGACCGCGCGCTGCCGGGCATGGTCATGTCCGACCGCCTGCGCGCGGCCCTGGAGCGCGCGGGGCTTTAGCCGCTCGCATGCCCTGCGTGGTTCGAGACACGGCCTTCGGCCGCCCTCACCATGACCAAGCTTGTGCTGACCTAGTCATCCTGAGGAGCGCGAAGCGCGTCTCGAAGGACGCACGACCTCACCGCCCCAGTTCGTACATCCCGCTGACGTCGATCCGCACCCGCAGTTCGCCCGGCGAAACGGGAGAATTGGCGGCGTCCGCCATCATCGCCTCGTTCTTGAAGCGCATCAGGGGCATCGGCGGCGGGGCCGCGTAGCCGCCGCCCTCGCTCAGGGTGACCAGCCGCTGCACACGATGGCCGGTGGCGCCCGCATAGAGCGCCGCCTTGTCGGAGAGCGCCTTCACCGCCTTGCGCCGGGCCTCGTTCTCCGCCTCGGTGGCGTCGGTCAGGCCGAAGCTGATCCCCTGGACCTGGTTGGCGCCCGCATTGACGCTGGCGTCCACCGCCGGGCCCAGCTTCTTCAGGTCGCGCACGGTGATCGTCACCTGGTTGGACGCCTGGTAGCCGGTCAGCCGCGGCTGCTCGTTCTGCACATAGACGTACTGCGGGTTGAGGTTGAGGTTCGAGGTCTGGATGTCGCGCTCGGCGATACCGGCCTTCTTCAGGGTGGCGACGACCTCGGTCATCTTCTGCGCGTTGGCCTGCATGGCCGCCGCAGCCGTCGGCGCCTCGGTCAGCACGCCCAGGGTGATCATCGCCATGTCCGGCGCGACCTTCACCTCGCCGAACGCCGAGAGGTTCAGGGTGGTGGCCTGGAACATGGCGTCGGCGGCCGGCTGGACCTGCGCCACGGCGGGGGCGGCGGCCATCGCGCCGCCGGCGAGCACGGCGGCCAGGGCGGCGGTGCGCATCAGGGTCTTCATTCCTCATCTCCTCGCGCATCCATCAGCGGCGCGCTCCACGGCCCAGCTATCAACCGCCACATGAACCGCGGCTTTAAGGGGCGTGCAGCCCATGATAACCCGCGATCCTCGCGCTGCAGGGGCCTGTAGCTCAATGGTTAGAGCCGACCGCTCATAACGGTCTGGTTGCAGGTTCGAGTCCTGCCGGGCCCACCAGCGCGCAGCGGCTTACACCTTCGCCGGTGCGCTTGGACGATGTGTCCGCTAGCGGCCCGCGGCCGCCGCCGCTATGACCCGGCCCGTGAGCGGATTCCCACAGTGGCGGACGAGCGGCTGGCGCAGCCTCTGCGCCCTCCTCGCCCTGTGCGCGATCCTGACCAAGGCGGCGGTGCCCGCCGGCTTCATGGTCGACGCCCGCGCGGCGGACCTGGGAATTCCCCTCGTCATCTGCACGGCCCAGGGTGCCGTCACTCTGGACGCGGACCATTCCGTCCCCGGAAAGGTCTCAAAGAAGGCCCCCGACGGTCTCTGCATCTTCGCCGGCGCCTCGGCCGGCGCCCTCGCCCCGCAGATCCCCGCGCTGTCGCCGGTCGCCTATGTCGACTGGACCGCGCCTCAGCCGCTCCTGCCGGCCGACCTGATCCCCGGCCGGGGCCTCGCCGCCCCGCCGCCGCTTCCCGCCCGAGGTCCACCGACGCTTCGACTCTGACGCCCCTCGCCGTGCGGCGAGGCGTCCTTGCGCGCCTGCGGTCCGCCGCGGGTGCGCCCAGCCGCATAGTCGAACGCCACCGGCGCCGCCGTACCCCGCGCCAGGACCCAAGGTACAATGAAGTCTCTCCTGCTCGCCTCCGCCGCCTTTGCGGCCGCCCCGACGCTCGCCCTCGCCGACGAGCCTGTCACCACGGTCGACAGCGTCATCGTCACCGCCTCGCCCGATCCGGAGGACCCGCCCGTGGTCGCCGGCGCCCGCAAGCGGCTCTCCGAGACCCCCGGCGCGGTCTCGGTGATCTCTGCAGAGTCCTACCGCAACCGCACGGCGCTCGCCCTCGACGACATCCTGCGCGACTCCCCTGGCGTCTACGCTCAGAGGAAGTGGGGCGGCGACATCCGCATCTCGATCCGCGGCTCTGGCCTGGGCAACGCCAACCACAACCGCGGCCTGCTGATCGCCCAGGACGGCGTGCCGCTGAACGAGGCCGACGGGTTCGGCGACAGCCAGATCGCCGACCCGCTGATCGCGCGGTTCACCGAGGTCTGGCGCGGCGGCAATGCGCTCAGGTTCGGCGGCGCGCTGCTGGGCGGGGCGATCAACATGGTGACGCCGACGGGACGCAACGCCGGCTTCGACCATCGGCTGC
>DASPLZ010000434.1:0-5766 GCA_035627295.1 Phenylobacterium sp.
CCGAACCTGCCGCAGCTCTACGAGCGCGGCATCCAGCGGTCGAACACCCGCACCGACTACGCCCGCTGCGAGATCGCCCGCCGCAACGGCCAGATCCCCAACTTCGACGCCTGCACCATCAGCCAGGGCGTGGTCTCCAACCGCTCGGGCAGCCTGGAGCTGGAGCCGGAAGAGTCCGAGAACTTCACCGCCGGGGTGGTCTTCGAGCCGCCTCTGCCGCCCGGCTATGGCCGCCTGACCATCACCGGCGACTACTGGCAGGTGAAGCAGAAGGGGCTGATCGGCCTCTTCGGGGATTCCAACGCCATCACCCTGGACTACTTCCTGCGGATGTCGGGCAGTTCGAACCCGAACGTCCAGCGCGCTGCGCCGACGGCGGAAGACATCGCGGCCGCCCAGTCCGCCGGCCTCGCGCCCGTCGGCCGCATCATCCAGGTGATCGACAACTACTCGAACCTGACGCCGCGAGAGGTCGAGGGCGTCGACGTCGCGGTCTACTACTCGATCGACGACACGCCCTGGGGCGACTTCGACCTCAAGTTCAACGCCGCGCGCCTGCTGACCTTCTTCCAGGAGCCGGACGCCGACAAGGCGATGCTGATCGAGGCGCAGGAGGCCGGCCAGATCGACCCCTCGATCTTCATCGCCGGGGCCGAGAGCCTGATCCAGGAGAACGGCCTGCCCAAGTGGCGCGCCACCGCCACGGCGACCTGGCGCAGCGGCCCCTACGGCGCGGGCTACTTCGCCTCCTACACCGGGCCGGTGGACGACACCTCCGCCACCCTGGCGGACGGCACGCCCTGGCGGGTGAAGTCGCACCTGACGCACAACCTCTATGGCCAGTACACCTTCGAGGGCGGCAACCGCTGGCTGGACGAGACGCGGGTGCGGATCGGGGTGCGCAACCTCACCGACAACGACCCGCCGCTGGCGGACGGCACCTTCGGCTACCTGGGCGAGCTGCACTCGGCTCGCGGGCGGTTCTGGTACGCGCAGATCCGCAAGCGGTTCTAGGGCCGCCGCCGATCGCTCGATCGGGGTGACAACGAAGGTGTCATCCCGGACGGCCCGCAAGGCCGATCCTGGACCAGGGCATGCCGTGCGCTTGGCCCTGGGTCCCGGCTCTTCGCTGCGCTACGGCCGGGATGACACGAAAGTGGAGGGCTTGCCGATGGTGACCTTGAAAAGCGTGGCCGCCGCATTCGCCGCCGCCGCCCTGCTGCTCGCCGGCGCGCCTGTCTTCGCCCAGCAGCAGCTGCTCGAATACCCCTCGATCCACCATCCGGTGATCACCCAGCGGGGCATGGTCGTCAGCCAGAACGCCATCGCCACCGAGGCGGGGGTCGAGATGCTGCGCAAGGGCGGCAACGCGGTGGACGCCGCGGTCGCCACCGCTTTCGCCCTGGCCGTCACCCTGCCGCGCGCGGGAAACCTGGGCGGCGACGGCTTCATGCTGGTGCACATCGCCAAGACGAAGGAGACCCTCTTCATCGACTACCGCTCGATCGCCCCCCGCGCGGCGCGGATCGAGGACTTCGTCGGGCCCGACGGCAAGGAGCTGAAGGAAGCCTCCGAAGGCTACCGCGCGCCGGCCGTGCCCGGCACCGTCGCCGGCCTGGAGCTGGCGCACCGCAAGTGGGGCAAGCTGCCGTGGAAGACGGTGCTCGCCCCGGCCATCCGGCTGGCCGACAAGGGCGTGGCGCTCTCGCCGGACGAGGCCTTCGTCTTCACCTGGGGCCGCGAGCGGCTGTCGCAGAGCGAGCCGGCCAAGGCCGCCTTCTACCACCGCGACGGCTCGCTCTACGGCGCCGGCGAGACCCTGCGCCAACCGGACCTCGCCTGGACCCTGCGGCAGATCTCACGCGGCGGCGCCAGGGCCTTCTACGAAGGGCCGGTGGCCGAGCGGCTGGTCGCCGACCTTCAGGCCCACGGCGGCCTGATCACCCTGGAGGACATGGCCGCCTACCGCGCCGCCCTGCGCGCCCCGCTGGTCGGCAGCTACCGCGGCCTGACGGTGGTCACCGCCCCGCCCGCCAGCGCCGGCGGGGCGAGCCTCCTGCAGATGCTGAACGTGCTGGAGCGCTTCGACATGAAGGCCGCCCGGCAGGGCTCGGCCAAGTCCACCCATCTGATCGCCGAGACCCTGAAGCTGGTCACCGCCGACCGCTACCGCTACCTGGGCGACACCGATTTCACCAAGGTCCCGCTGGCCGGCTTCACTTCCAAGCCCTACGCCGCCGAGCGCGCCAGGCTGATCGACCCCGACCACGCCAAGCCCGCCAAGGCGCTCGGCGCCGGCGATCCCTGGGCTTACGAGAGCCCCAACACCACCCACCTGTCGGTGGCCGACGCCGAGGGCAATGCGGTCAGCAACACCTTCACCCTGGGCTCCGATTTCGGCTCCGGCGTCATGGCCAAGGGGACCGGCTTCCTCCTCAACAACCAGATGAACAACTTCAGCCACGAGCAGGCGGTGGAGGCGCGCGAGCGGAACGAGCCCCCGCCGGCCAATGGCATGGCGCCCGGCAAGCGGATGCTCTCCACCATGATGCCGACCATGATCTTCAAGGACGGCAAGCCCTGGATGATCGCCGGCACGCCGGGCGGCGGCGCGATCATCGGCGCCATGCTGCAGCTGATCGTCAATGTGGTGGACTATGACCTCAACATCGCCGAAGCGACCCATCGGCCGCGCATCCACCAGGACACCGGCGAGACCCTGGCGGTCGAGCCGGGCTTCAATCCCGACACCACCGACCGCCTGATCGCCATGGGCCACAAGGTGCGCCCGCGCCAGACCATCGGCAGCGCCCAGTCGATCATCGTCCAGGACGGCCTCTTCCTCGGCGCCCCCGACCCGCGGCGGCCGGGCGCGGACGCGGCGGGGCCATAACACCAAATCCTCCCCCATCATGATGGGGGAGGATGGCCACCGCCTTGCCCGGTCCTCGCCCGCCGGTAGTATTGCGCGGGCATGCAGCAGGCGCCCGTCCCTGGCGACACCGGCGCGGGACCGTCCGGCTGGGACGCCTCGCTCGCCGCCGCGCATGCCGAGCTCCTGAAGGACAAGTCCCTGCAGTTCCAGATGCAGGCCGCGCCCAGGCCGCCGGACCCGCCGCGCTGGCTGAACTTCATCCCCGAGTTCTTCGAGGCCATCGGCCCGGTCGCCAAGTACCTGTTCTGGGGCGTGGTGATCCTGACGGTGCTGCTGGTCGCCTGGCTGATCCTGCGCGAGGTGGCGGGCCTGCGCCTGACCTTCCGCCGAAAGCACGCCGCCCGGGTCCAGCCCACCGACTGGGCGCCGGATCGCGAGAAGGCGGCCGTCCTGCTGGCCGACGCCGACCGGCTGGCCGCCGAGGGCCGCTACGAGGAGGCCGCCCACCTCGTCCTGCTGCGCGGCGTCGAGGACATCCGCGCCCGCCGCCCCGGCGTGGTCGCCCCGGCCCTGACCAGCCGCGAGATCGCCGCCTCCGAACGCCTGCCCGAGCGCGCCCGCCCGGCCTTCGCCGAGATCGCCCGCATTGTCGAGAGAAGCCTGTTCGGCGGCGGCCGGCTGGACGAGCCCGCCTGGCGCGACTGTCGCTCGGCCTATGAGCGGCTGGTGTTCGCGGAGGCCTGGCGATGACGGCGGTCCCGGCGGAGGCGCCGAAGCGGGGCCCGTTCTCGGTCCTGACTGTGATCTCGCTGATTCTGGTCGCCGCCGTGGCGGCCGGAGCCCTCTCGGTGCTCTCGGCCTATGCGCCGCAGCTGCGCTCGGGAAACGACGGCGGGGCGCATGGGCTCTCGAAATCGGCGGTGGGCTTCGCGGCCCTGGCCAAGCTCGGGACCGCGATCGGGCGGCCGGTGGTGGTCACCCGGGCGAAGACCGACGCCCGATCCGGCTACCGGCTGCTGGTCGTCACCCCGCCGCCCGCCTCCGCCGCCGAGGACGTCATGGCGCTTCGGCCGGGAACGATCCGCATGCTCGTGGTGCTGCCGAAGTGGGCCGTCGCCCCCTCGCCGACCCGCCAGGGCTGGGTCCGGCGCGCGGGCCTGATCCCAACGCAGGGCGTGAAGGCGGGCCTGCTTGAGTTCGTCTCGTCCGACGCCGAGGTGAGGCGCGAGACCTCGACCTATGCCGACGAGCTGAATTTCCACGAGCTGCCGCCCACGCGATGGATCGACAGCGCCCGCCGCGGCCCGGCCGGCGACATCCGCGGCCGCTTTCACACCACCCCCGCCGTGCGGGCCAGGCAGGCGCGCACGGGGCCGATCGAAAACCTGCAGACCATCAGCGGCCGCAATCTTCAGCCCGTCGTGACCGACGCCGCCGGGCGCGCGGTGGTGGCCAAGTATGGCGGCAACGAGATTTACATCCTGGCCGATCCCGACCTTCTGAACACCCAGGGCCTGCGCGATCCGGACACCGCGCGCGCCGGCCTGACCCTGATCGATCATCTGGCCCTGGGCCAGGGCGCCGTCGCGCTCGACGCCACGCTGCATGGCTTCACGCGCTCGCGGAACCTGCTGCGTCTGATCCTTGAGCCGCCGTTCCTGGGCGGCACGCTGTGCCTGCTGGCCGCGGCGATCCTGGCCGGCGTGCATGCCGCCGCGCGGTTCGGCGCGCCGCGACCGCCGGAGCGGGCCATCGCCTTCGGCAAGGAGGCGCTGGCCGACAGCACCGCGGGCCTGATCCACATCGCCGGGCGCGAGCACCGCATGGGCGGCCGCTACGCCGCCTTCGCCAGGGCCGACGCCGCCCGCGCCGTGGGCGCGCCGGCGGGCCTGACCGAGACCGAACTCGACGCCTTCCTCGACCGGCTCAGCGAGCAGCAGCGCCTCGCCCGCTTCACCGTCCTGCGCGACGAGGCGCAGAGGGCGTCCGGCGTCGGCGAGTTGATGAGCGCGGCGCGCAAGCTATTCCAGTGGAGAGTGGAGATGACCCGTGAACGTCGCTGAGGCGCGCGAGCTGGCCGAGCGCATCCGCGCCGAGATGGCCAAGGCGGTGGTCGGCCAGGCCGAGACCGTCGACCTGATGCTGATCGCCCTGCTGGCGCGGGGCCACATCCTGCTGGAAGGCCCGCCGGGCACGGCCAAGACCCTGGCCGCCCAGACTTTCGCCGCCACGCTGGGGGTCGAGTTCGGCCGCATCCAGTTCACGCCCGACCTGATGCCGGGCGACATCGTCGGCTCCAACCTCTTCAACTACCAGACCAGTCAGTTCACCCTGACGCGCGGGCCGGTGTTCTGCGACCTCCTGCTGGCCGACGAGATCAACCGCACCCCGCCCAAGACCCAGGCGGCGCTGCTGGAGGCCATGCAGGAGCGGGCCGTCACCCTCGACGGCGTGCGCCATGACCTCGGCGAGCGGTTCATGGTGGTGGCCACCCAGAACCCGATCGAGCAGCAGGGCGTCTATCCCCTGCCGGAAGCCCAGCTCGACCGCTTCCTCTTCAAGCACGCGCTGCCCTATCCGAGCCTGGAGGAGGAGCGCGCCATCGTCGCCCTGCACGGCGCGCGGACCGGCATGCCCGATCCCGGCGAGCTCGGCGTCGCCCGGGTGGCCTCGGGGGACGACCTGGCCGGGGCGGCCGAGGCGGCGGCGGCGGTGCGCCTGACCGAGGAGATCGTCGACTACGTGGTGCGCCTGGTGCGCGCCACCCGCGAGGGCTCGGACTTCGAGACGGGCGCCTCGCCCCGCTCGGCGGCGATGATCGCCGCGGGCGCGCGGGCGCGGGCCGTGCTCGACGGGCGCGACTATGTGATCCCCGACGACGTCAAGGCGCT